>DAIEQP010000084.1 GCA_027347805.1 Ignavibacteria bacterium
TTATAATTGAAAAATATTCATCGATTGCAAAGTTATTTTCAATTGTAGGAGTACCGAATTGAACAGCAAATTTAAGTGTCAAAGGAAGCATTACGTAATAAGCAAATACAACTCCGCATAAAAAACAAAATGTAGTAAACAAAACAATCCATTTTACATATCGTTTTTCCTTTTGATGAAGTGCTGGAGCAATAAATTTCCATAAATGGTAAAATACATTCGGGATGCTTAAAATTAATCCAACGATTACAGCTACCTGGAAATAAATAAACAACTGTCCAAAGGGTCTAAGGTTTTGCAGTTTCAATCCAGCATGTTTTGCGGGAAGTAAAAGAACGCTCTCCATCAAGAAATCTATAAATATCCAGGCTACAATTGTTCCTACAACAATACCTATAAGAGAGTAAATGATTCGCCAGCGCAATTCTTCAAGATGATCTAAAAAGGTCATCTCTTTTTCTTCGCCTTCCCCTTCTATATTTTTTTCTTCTTCTGACAAATAATTTATTCAGCTAATTCAGGATAAAGAGGAAATTTAGAGCACAAACCGGCGACTTCAGTTTTAATAGCAGCCAGTTCCTGTTCATTATCAACATTTTTGATTGCTCTATCAATAAAAGATGCAATCAATTTCATTTCATTTTCTTTCATTCCTCTGGTTGTAACTGCTGGAGTTCCGACTCTAATTCCACTTGTTACAAAAGGACTTTTAGTATCAAACGGAATCATATTTTTATTTACAGTAATACCAGCAAGACCAAGTGCCGAGTCAACTTTTTTTCCGCTCAAATCTTTGTTCGTCAAATCGATTAACATCAGGTGATTATCAGTTCCACCAGACACAATATCATAACCGAAATTTGTTAATTCTGCAGCCAGCGTTTTCGAATTTGCAATAATCTGTTTTGCGTAGTTAAGAAATGAATCGGATAATGCTTCACCAAATGCAACTGCTTTTGCCATTATTACATGCATAAGCGGGCCGCCCTGTATTCCGGGCATTACCATTCCATCCAGCATTTCACTCATCAATTTTAGTCTGTCGCCCTTTAGTGTTTTAACTCCAAAAGGATTTTCTTTATCCTTACCCATTAAAATAATTCCACCGCGCGGGCCACGTAATGTTTTATGAGTAGTTGATGTCACTACGTCACAATATGGAAGAGGGCTATTTAATAAACCTTTTGCTATTATACCTGCTGGATGAGCCATGTCCATCATCAAAAGAGCGCCGACTTTATCTGCAATTTCTCTAAACTTTTCATAATCCCATTCACGTGAATAAGCACTTGCACCCATTACAATTAATTTTGGTTTTTCTTTTTTTGCCATATCCTCAATTATATTGTAATCAAGCAATTTGGTTTCGCGATTTAATGAATATCCAACTGATTTATAAATCTGTCCCGAAAAATTAACCAATGAACCGTGAGTTAAATGCCCGCCATGATCCAAACTCAAACCTAGAATTGTATCGCCAGGTTTCAACAGTGTCATGTAAACTGCCATATTTGCCTGTGAACCTGAATGAGGCTGAACATTTACATATTCAGCGCCGAACAATTTTCTTAAACGTTCACGTGCAATTTCTTCTGCCATGTCAACATATTCACAACCGCCATAATATCTCTTACCGGGATAACCCTCAGCATATTTATTAGTGAGTACAGAACCTGCTGCTTCTAAAACTGCAAGTGAGACAAAATTTTCAGATGCAATTAATTCAAGGTGAGATTCCTGTCTTTGAAGTTCAAGTTTTGAAACTTTTAAAATCTCCGGGTCATTCTTTAAATAATTTGACATAGTTTTCTGTGATTAATGGTGGGAAAATTTATTAAAATTTTTTCAGTTTCAAAATAACAACTTGGATTATCTTTCAACCTGGATAAACCAAAGTTCTCCAATACTTATTGCAACATTGAATCTATATAGATTTTCTTTAACTAAGCTAAAATCCTGGGTACCTCTTTTTGAATACTGAAATCCAAGATCAATTGTATTTCCATAGCTTAACGGCAAAGAAACACCTGCAGTTAACGACAACTGATCAACTGAATATCCAGAAACTTTATATGGAGTTTTTTCATAGCTAATACCGGCTCTCAACATAGTTTGATTCCAGAAACCATTTTCATTGTAATCAGGTCTGTATTCCATACCAAAACTTAGCTTATTTGCGTTCTGAAGTGAAATTGATTTTTTACCATCCCAGGTAAAATCCTCCATTGATTGACTCATATAATCTAAAGTAAACAAATAGTTTTTATCAAACTTAAATGAAGTTCCAATTCCAATACGAGCAGGCAGATTAGCTTTTAATGAACCAGTTGATTCATTGTATGAACCAATTGTAGTTGAATAAACATTTGCAGAATCGGCACTCATATCAACTTTGGAAGAATAAGAAATACCAATTCTCCAATCTTTTACAAAATTAATGGAGAGTAAATTTGAAAGATCACCAGAAATTATTCCCGCTGTAAACCCGATTCCATGATAACTTATATCACGAGTGTTTTCGATATCCTTAAAAGTAGAGGTAGATTAAAAACTAATAGTTGTACTATTTTTAGATTCTCCGTTGTAATAATCTAAAGCAGCGCCAATTGAAAAATCATTAAACATTCTTAAGGATGTTCCAAAAAATAAACGGGACATTCCGCCGGTTCCTGAATAGCTTGCAGTATGAGGAGAAACTAAAATACTATCAACATTTTCAGTTACATCATATTTAACATTTGAATAAGGAACAATGCCGCCAGTAAAAGTAACTCCGTAATCTCTGCTGATCGGGAATCCAAAAATCATCCCATTAAAATATGAATTGGAATAAAAAGCTGAATTAGATTTATCAGAGAAATTACCAGCATCAACCAAATAACCGGCTTCAAATCTTGTTGATTCAAGCTGATTCCAGCCGGCAGGATTTGTATAACTAAGAAAATCTTTGTCGACAATTGAATAACCTAATCCGCCCAAACCTGCACGACGGGCAGAAAAGTTATAATTAAATTCACCAAATCCAATTCTGGAATAAGTTGATCCGCCCGAAGCAAGAAGGATTGAGTAAGGAATAGCAAGTAAAACAAATAATTTCAAAATTTTCATTAGATCACTTTTTTGTATAATAGATTTTTAATCTTGGTCTCTTATTTAAATCACTAGCATTGCTTCCCCAAAATGCAATGCGGGAAACAGAAGCAGTCTCATCAGCTAAGATCAGCTCTACTCCCTGATTGTCTGTACCGCTGGCCCATTTTTGAATCATCCAGCTGACATCACCTGAATAGACAGAACCACTCTTCATCAATGCAGATGAATAAAGACTATCTGCAGTAAATTTTTTGGTAGTACTATCAGCAAACATTGTAACAGTAACTTGGTTTGATGAAGGTGAACCATCAGAAGAAATTGTAGTATCAGAAGTCATTTCCAAAGTAGCTTTAGAAACAATTATATTTTTAGAAAGTTTTGATAAATCAAACCAAAGAAAGTTTCGTCTTGAGTAACCACTTTGCAGATACAAATTATTTGTTGCCGGGGCCTTTAATTCTTTTACAACAAAAGTTCCCTTCGACGGAATTGAAGACAAGAAATCATTGCTAGTTGTCTTAGGAATTCTTTCCATTTCAAAAGTAATTGTACAGTAATTTGTAGAACTTGAGAATGGATTAGCAAACCCGCGCATTAATTTTGTGCTTGAAGTAGGATTTATTATAATTCCATAATTCCTGGTATTATTAGTATCTAATTCAGAATTCAGCCATTCAGTAACAACTTTCGAATCTATGTTAAATGTAATTGTATCGGCCACAAATGAATGATTTGATGAAATATCAACGTTGCTAGTCATTAATTTTGATAAACTGTCTTTGTCAACCGTGTACATGCCCCATGGATTCTTAATCTGATTAACAGTAAAATCAAATGGCGCATTCTTATCGCCGAGCGAATAACTTGTAATTATTTTTACTTCTGCAGATTTAACAGCGATTGTATTATTCTTAAACCTGGTCCAAGTAGAATCTGGCATTCCTAAATTAAATTGAAGCAAAATTCTTGATTCGGAATAGTCATTTTTTCCAACAATAAACTCTCCCCCGTTTCCAATTTTAAATTTTTCCGGGATATATGTGAAAGATCTTTGCTGAATATTTTCGGTTTTTGAATCGAACAGATTGAACGAAATTTTATCCTGGTCCTGAATTAATCCACTACCTACTGATGAAGGGTTATCGCTACAAGAAATAAATAGAGTAATAATAGGAATTATGATAAAACCAAGGCGAAAAAACTTAATCAATTATTGCCTCCAAAATCTTTAATAATAAATTCGCTCGCTTCAAAAAAATTAGCGGCTACAAAATTGGGCTTTTTGTTTTTTTCATGCAAGGAAGAAAGTTCCTGCTCTGCAATTTCGCTCATAAGCAGAATTGATTTTACTCCTGCGTTTAAACCACATTCAACATCAGAAGCGCGGTCTCCAACCATGTATGAAAGATTTGTATCAATTGAAAGATCTCTAGCTGCTTTATAGATCATTTCAGGAGATGGTTTTCTGCATCTGGATTCTTCCGGTGTGTTAAATTCCGGGTGAAACGGACAATAATAAACCGCATCAAGAACCGCATTCCCATCATTCAATAAATCAATCAACCGAGAATTAACTGCTTCTACATCTTCAATTGTCATCAAACCTTTTGCAACTCCAGCCTGATTTGAAATGACAACTATCTTAAAACCAAACTGCTCTTTAAGTTTCCGAATTCCTTCAATTACACCCGGTAAAATTTTAAGTTCATCAGGATTCTTAATATAGCCGGGATCGAAATTTATAGTTCCATCGCGGTCCAAAAATACTGCATGATGAAGCATAATTAATCGGCGAGTTTCTTATAATAATCAACATATTTCTTAGTGGAATTCATCCATGAAAAATCGGAAGCCATTCCATTAAGCATAATTGTCTTCCAGACAGCCGGTGCAGTAGAAAATATTTTAATCGCTGCTTTAATTTCCGAAATGAAATCTTTCGCAGAATATTTTTCAAATACAAAACCATTACCGGTATTATTCTTCGGATTAAATTTTTGAACTGTATCTGCCAAACCGCCGGTTTTGCGAACGATTGGCACAGTTCCATAAACCAAACTATACATTTGATTTAACCCGCAAGGTTCAAACTTAGAAGGCATCAAAAACATATCGCAGCCGGCTTCAACCAGGTGAGCAAGTTCGTCATCAAAACCAATATAACAAGAAAATTTATCATGGTATTTTGATGCCATTGTTGTAAAGAATTTATGATATTTTTTATCACCGGTTCCCAATAACACAAGCTGAATATCCATCTTCATTAAATCAGGAAATGCCTTTTCAAGTAAATCCATCCCTTTATTATCATATAACCTTGAGATCATTCCAAGAACAGGTACTTCTTTTTTAAAGGTAAAATTAAAATTGTCTGCTAATGCTTTTTTGTTTTCAATTTTATCATCAAGATTTTTAGCGGAATATCTTTTCGCAATTTTGTTATCAATTTCAGGATGCCAGATAGTTTCATCAATTCCGTTAATAACACCAAACAAATCTTTTTTACGTTTGCTTAAAATATCTTCGAGACCGGCACCGAATTCTTTGCCTGATGCAATTTCTTTAGCATATGCCTCACTCACAGTATTAATCATATCGGAATAAACAAGTCCTGCTTTAAGATAATTTACATTCCCTTTATGCAGAATTCCTTTTTCTGAATTAACTTCTTTTGGCAATTCGGTTTTAGCAAAAGTTGTTTTAGGAAATATTCCCTGGAAACCAAGATTGTGAACAGTAAAAAGTGTTTTAATATTTTTAAAGACAGGATCGTTTTTATACATTGTTTTAAGATAAGCCGGAACAAGTGCGCATTGCCAATCATTGCAATGAATTACATCTGGAACCCATCCAAGTTTCTGAACAAGTTCGAATACAGATCGAGCCAATAAAATAAATCTCTCATCATTATCAGGATATTCTTCGCCAGTCAGAGGATTATTATACAAACTATGTCTGCTTCCAAAATATTCCTGATTATCCAAAAAATAGATCTGAACACGGGTTTTGGGGCCAATCAAGAATGAAGATCTAAGTGAAAAGATTACCTCTTTTTCTCCGACATTCAGCTTAAGATCTTTTAATCTGACAACTTCATGTATTTTAAACTTTCTTTCATCAATGGCACCATATTTTGGCACTACAATACGAACCAGATGCCCCATTTCCTGCAATTTTTGAGGTAACGCCGAAGAAACATCAGCTAAACCTCCGGTTTTTATAAATGGATAAACTTCTGAAGTAACAAAGAGAATTTTGTATTTTTTTCCGGGAGGCATTAACAAAGATCCTTAAATTTTAACACGTAAACTTAATAAAATGAGCCCGTCTATACAAAAATATTAGCGAATAAAGGGTTACTTTCTATATTTTCGTGTCATCAATAAAAGAATCGATTCTTGCCCAAAATGAGAACATTAATTACAAATGCTGAACAAATTTTTACAGTTGATACAAAAGGTAAAAACTTTAAACGAGGCAAACAGCACTCCGAGTTACATTCTATTTGCGATTCAGCCATAGTAATTGAAAATGGATCTGTAAAAGATATCATTACTAATATTACTGCCGCAAAAATGGATTCCGATGTCAGGATAGATGCCAGGAACTGCATTGTTCTTCCTGGTTTAATAGAATGCCACACACATGCAGCTTACTCCGGCACCAGAGCAAATGAATTTTTAATGCGCTTAAAGGGTGCCAGTTACGAAGAAATTGCTCAATCCGGCGGCGGTATTACTTCGACAATGAAAGCTGTCCGTCACTCCTCATTTGAAGAATTAACAAAACTTTTAGAACCGAGAATCAGTCATTTTATTGAACAAGGTGTTACAACATTAGAAATAAAAAGCGGATATGGGCTGAGTTTTTATGATGAAATTAAGCAGCTGCAGGTGATCAATCATTTTAGAACACATTCACCAATCGAAATTATTCCTACATTTTTAGGAGCGCATACTTATCCACCAGAATTTAAAAATGATCATAAAGGTTATCTCAACATGATCATAAATGAAATGCTTCCCTACATCATTAAAAATAAACTTGCAGAGCATCTTGATGTATTTTGCGAATTAACTGCTTTTACAAGTGAAGAAACTGATCTTATTTTCAACAAAGCAAAAAAATTGGGTTATCAGCTTAGACTTCATTCAGAACAGTTTAATAATGTGGGTGGAATTGATGTCGCATTGAAACATAAAGCCTTATCAGTGGATCATCTTGAAGTTCTTAAAGAAGAAGACATCCCAAAATTTGCAAAAAGCGAGACTGTTGGAGTAATTCTACCGGGCGCTTCTTTTTTTCTCGACTGTCCTTTTGCACCAGCTAGAAAGTTGATTGATAATAATGGTATAGTTGCACTTTCAACAGATTACAATCCTGGGTCTTCCCATATTCCAAATATTCTGTTAATCATGCAGATTGCCGCTTTAAAAATGAAAATGAGTATTGAAGAAATTATTTCTGCAGTGACAATTAATGCAGCAAAAGCATTGGGCATAAATGATAAAACCGGTAGCATTGAAATTGGCAAACAAGCAGATTTTGCAATTTTTGAAGCAAAAGATATTTCCGAGATAATCTACAATATTGGAATTAATATTAATAGATTTACAATGAAAAAAGGTGAAACTGTTTTTAAAAGGAATTAAAACGATTGGAATCAAAAAAAATTATTGAATGTGTTCCGAATTTCAGTGAAGGAAAAAATCCTGAAACATTTGAAGCTATCAAAAAAGCAATAGATTCAACTCCCAATGTTAAACTGCTAAGTCTAGAACCTGATTCAGATTATAACCGTGTAGTTGTAACATTAGCAGGAAATGAAGAAGGTATTCTTAATGGTACTGTAAACGCATGCATAGCTGCTGCAAAACATATTGATATGCGAAATCATAAAGGTGGACATCCCCGCATCGGCGCTATAGATGTTGTTCCTTTCATACCTGTTTCAAACACTACTACTGAAGAATGTGTAGTAATCTCTAAAAAATTTGCAGAGATAATATCAAAGGAATTATCTGTACCTGTTTATTTGTATGAATACGCTGCACAAAAACCGGAAAGGAAAAGTTTACCAGTCATTCGTCAAGGTGAATATGAAGGACTGGAACAAAAATTAAAAGATCCCAACTGGCTTCCCGACTACGGAGTCCCGGTATTTAATCCTAAGCTTGGCGCTATAGTTACAGGTTCTCGTTTCTTTTTAATTGCATATAATGTAAACATTAATTCTACAGAAATTAGGTTTGCAAAAGAAATTGGTGAGGTTCTACGCGAAAGCGGTTATTCCAAACGAGATGAAAATGGGAACATAATTAAAATTGATGGTAAGCCCATTAAAGTTCCTGGACGATTAAAAGAAGTTAAAGGAATGGGTGTTGCTTTAGAAAAATATAACTTAACTCAAGTATCAATGAATTTAACGAATTATAATATTACCCCGATGCATATTGCATTTGAAGAGGTAAAAAAAGAAGCTGAAAGACTTGGTGTTGAAATTAAAGGAAGCGAAATTGTAGGACTTGTCCCGCT
>DAIEQP010000089.1 GCA_027347805.1 Ignavibacteria bacterium
TACAACAACTATAATTAAAAATGATTCCATTATAGAATGACTCTTTAACAAATCTCCATAAGTATCGCGCACCATTTTATCAACCTGATCTAGAGCATCTGTTATTTTTTTTATTACTGAAGAATTTTGTGCCGCTTTCTCAATAATAAAATTTTGAATTGTAAGAAAATTCTCAAGCAGTGGAAGAAGAATTATAAAACCAAGTAGAAAAACTCCGATTTCTTTAATGTTTGGAAATTTTACTCGCAGCATTTGTGTTATTGCAGTCGGATAAACGAACCTTGCAAATATCATCGTTGGTAAAAGCATTAATAATATTTGTCCGCCCATTGTAAGCAGACGCATAGAATTAACGTCAGCTTTCTCAAAATTAAATCCAAATATCAGAAGTGTTAAAATTGCACCGCCTATTTGATAGGCAAGAAAGATGCCTATGACTGCAATAAATGCGGCTGTTGCAGGCTGCATTATAGCAAAAGGTTTTTGTTCTCCATTCGGTATTTGATTCTGGTTTCCGTTAGAAAAATTGTCAGTCATACTTTTCCAAATTAATACTTAAATATATTCAACAGTTTTATTTTTTCTTTGCTTTCAATTCACCAGCTAATCCTGAGTATGCAGTTAATTCTGCATCGATTGAACCAATAATTATTTTCGACTTTACTTTTATAGGAACGTGGAGTTCATCATTTGTTAGCCAGATAACAACATTACCGGTATTTTTAAATAATCCGCCTTCAAGTATTTCCGGCTCAAGAATCAAACAGTCGAAAGTTCCTGCTTTAACATTTACAGTTTCTCTTCCTCTATAATAAACATCGAGATCGTAAGTTTTATCTTTGTAAAAATTTTCAAGGTGAACTTTTTCACCAGTCTTCATCTTTGAGTAATCAAATGTACGTGCAAAGTAAAAGGCGGAAACAATATCATTTACATATTTGGGAATATCGTAGGTTCCTTCAGATGTTTTAGCTTTTCCTTTTCTTTGATCAAAGAAGGCTGAGAAGTCTCTCGAGTAACCTCCTTCTCTAATATGTTGTTCAAAGCGCCATGGGAAAAGTCCTTCAACATCCATGTAGGTTTCATATCTGTCTCTTACCTTATACAGCGCATCAAAAGTTGAAACAGTATTAACATTAAATGTAATCTGGTAAACATCTCTTCCCGCCAGCTTAACAATTTTAGGAATATTGTATTCAGCTACACCTGCAGTAATAAATCCATAATTTATATTGAACGAAAGTTTCTCGCCAAGTTTGAATGCCTTGTTCTCAATTTTTCTGAATTCCTGTTTTTGCGCATAGTTAAAAGAGCAGATAACGTTCAAGAAGATGAACAGAATCAGAAAATTCTTAATCTTATGTTTATTCATATTTATGTTCCTTTTCGTCATCATCAAACTTACTTCCCGGTTTTTGAAATTTTTTCTTTAATAACCGAAAAAACGTTTTCAATATTAATACTGTTCATGCAATCCAGCTCTTTGCATTTTTCTCTTGAACAGTATCCATCACAGATCTCCGGCTGAAAAATAGCAGCCTTTTCAGTATAGGGTCCCCATCGTTTTGGGGATACAGCCGCAAATTTAGGATAAAAACCAACAACAAATTTTCCTAGCGCTGCTGCAATATGAATTGGACCGGTTGAATTAGCAACCAGTATCTGTGAACAATTTATCAATGCAATCAACTCATTCATTTCAAATTTGCCAGCAGTGTTAATCACATTTGAGTTTACAATCAATGAACGGCAGAGTTCCTCTTCATTTCTGCTGCCTGTGATAATAACCACACAATTAATTTCCGATGAAACTTTTTTTATCAGCATTCGTAATTTTTCAACAGGCAGATCTACAGCGCTTCCTCCGCTGCCCGGATGAAAAATAATTATCGGTTTTGATAGATCAACTTCCAGCTTTTCTAATTTCGATTTTATTTTATTTTGATCGGCAGAATTTATGTTCAAACCAAACTGAACAGAAGATTTATCCGGCACAAGATTGATGTTGATTTGTTTGAGTAGATGGACATTATATTCAAGTTCATGAAAATCCCCATGCTTTCTGTGCTCATAAATTTTTTTATTGAATAAAAAAGAATACCATCTATAACCTGTTCCAACTCTTGTTTTTATTCCAGATAAAAAAAGAATTAATGCAATTCTAAAAGTTGGGAAGGCAACAATACATGCGTCAAATTTATTCCTAAGCATCTCAACATTTTTCCAAATTGGAATTTTTCCCGACGATTCATTTAACACAAATGCTGAATCAATGAATGTATTGTTTTCGGCAAGAGCTTTTGTGTATTCTCTTAAAAGAAATGCAACATGCGAGCCGGGAATATTTTGTTTAATAATTGATGCCAGCGGCAGTGATAATACCACATCACCAATTCTATCTGTTCTAACAATCAAAATGTTTTTGGGTGATGTCATTTTCTTGATATGAATGGATTGTCTTTTATATAATAACGCCAGGGCAAATCTACACTTTTTTTTATCCCGATTCTTGTTGTGCAGATAATCTTCTCTTCACTTGTTTCAGAATTGTTTTTAATGAAAATGTTATTACTGCATAAATCAGTTCCGTTTTCTGCTTTTGTAATATTAAATGCTTGTGCAAACTTGGCCGGCCCATTTGTAAGATTTAAGAAATCTTTTTGAGAAATAGATTTTTTTCCAAAACGATTTAACATCATCTCATCAATTCCTTCAATTGGTTCTACTGCTCTAATAAGAACTGCATTACCGTCATTTACTTTTCCTGTAACAACATTCGCGCAAAAATGCATTCCATATGTAAAATAAACATAAAGTAGCCCGCCTCCGGAAAACATAATTTCGTTTCGTTTGGTTTTACCATTGTAAGAATGTGATGCCTCATCAATCGATCCGTCATATGCTTCAACTTCTACAATTCTGCCGCTTAATAAAACTTTACCAGAATTATTAATAAAAATTTTACCAAGCAGTTTTTTTGCAACCTTGTGGAGATCTTGTTCGTAGAAACTTTTTGTTAATTTTTGGAGGTGAGAATTCATTTAGAAATTCAGCATTTACTGAACTGATTTCATTTCGCCGATTTTCTGAAGATACTCTTCTGCCTTCTCTGGTTTTATATTGATCAGTTCCTCATACATTTTGATTGCTTCATCAAAATTTCTTTGTGAGAAATAAATATCGGCGAGTGTTTCAGAAACAATTTTTTTCCCTTCAAACTTGGGTAAGCTTTCACTTGAGGTTTCAAAATCATCTTTCGGGATTATCTTTGCTTTGCTAAGCTGCTTTGCGAGCATATCAAGTTTGTCTTCCCACCTTTCTTCTTTTTCTTCGGGAACAATTATTTGTTCTTCGGAAGGTTCATTATGGAATGCAGGTCTAAGTGCATCGCTTAAAGAAGTTCGCTCTGCAATAATTGCAGAAATTTTTTGTGAGTATATTTCATACGTTTTCGGTGATTCAATAATATCCGCGCCTAACTTAGCCATATTCAAAGCTTCTTCATCTTTGCCTTCGTATGCTTTTGCCAAAGAGAGAATGAGAAATGCAGTGGGATAATTAGCGTGAAGTTTAACGCCTTCATCAAGAATTCTAATTGCTTCAAGGTAATTTCCCTTTTCTATTTCAGAAAAAGCCACCCTGGCAAATAATGGAGATTGATTGTTAAACTCATAAATAAGTTTAATTTTTTCTGCCTGCAGATCTTTCACAATTTTTATTCTGCTAATTGTTGTCTTTTAATATATGCCTGTCTCAATGATAATATTGAAACAGTAGCAAACCCAAAAAAGAACATCAACTGAAATGGAATCGCAGCAATTTCCATAAAGTATATCGCAGCAATCACTCCAATCAAACAATACCCGGCTAAAAGCAATTCTATATAAGTAGAAGGCTGAATTTTTGTTTTTGCCAGATACATGTTCTTCTGAGAAATTTTTCCTGTTTTCTTTTCAACATTAAATTTTGGCGTGCGGACAAATTCACTTTTTCTGCTCATTAATCCTTCAACGACAGCTCTTGTATTGTTTAGCGCAAAGCCCATGCTGCCAGCCATGAAAAGCGGAAAGAGCGCAATCTTTTTCCGCCAGTCGCTATAAACATCTTTTTGTGCAAACAGGTAAAATAAAAATGTGCTTATGAATGCGACAACAAAGATTGCCATGAAGTTGAAGAAATTCCAATATGGACCAGCGTTTTTTATAAATATTAACGGAACATTTAATATGCCGGCAAGAAGTGTAAAAGGAAAAACAAAATTGTTTGTTAAATTAAATGTAGCCTGCAATTTTACACGAAGAGGGATTTTTCCTCTCCAAACCATCGGCAATAATTTCTTGCTTGTTTCAATTGCGCCTTTTGTCCATCTAAACTGCTGGGCTTTAAGTGCATTCATTTCCTGCGGAAGTTCTGCGGGCGTTGTAAAATCTCTTAAGTAAACAAATTTCCATCCTCTTAACTGAGCGCGGTAGCTTAGATCAAGATCTTCTGTCAGTGTATCTGCATGCCAGTTACCGGCATCCTCAATACATTCTTTTAGCCAAACGCCACCAGTTCCATTAAACTGAATAAAGAAGCCCGCCTTATTTCTTACAGTTTGTTCAATAACAAAATGTCCGTCTAAAGCAAGCGCCTGAATCTTTGTGAGTATCGAATAATCTTCATTCATATGTTCCCATCTCGTCTGAACTAATCCAATTTTATCGTGCGAGAAATAGCGAAGTGTCTTCCGAAGAAAATCTTTTCGTGGAATAAAATCCGCATCAAAAATTGCCACATATTTTCCTTTGGCCGATTTCAATCCTTCTTTTAACGCACCTGCTTTAAACCCCGAACGGTTTTCTCTTCTTACGTGTAGTATATCAAAACCAAGTTCAAGTTTTTGTTTTACAAGCCGCGCCACCAAATCAACGGTTTCATCAGTGGAATCATCAAGCACCTGAATTTCCATTTTATCTTTTGGATAATCCAATTCGCAGATGGCATTAATTAATCTTTCAACAACATATAACTCGTTGTACATCGGCAATTGAATTGTCACCATTGGCTCTGCGTTCATCTCGATTGGTTTGGGAACATTTTTTCTGTACTTGTGATGATAAAAAATCATTACAAAACCGTGGCTCCCAAAAATCAAAATAATTGTGAGAGAAATAATATATGTGAAAAGAACTATTTCGTCGAAAATCATAAAAATATTTTTCCTATATGAATTTAATTTTGTTTACCAGTTTGAAACTACTCCAAGAACAATATCTTCTGTTATTTTATCAATTGCGGTTTCAATTGCTGCTTTTCTGCCGACAGTAATATCGCCGCTTGCGTTGTAATCACCATAATTTGAAAAACTTCTGTCAAATATGGTTTTTTTTAAGACCAAATCCTTGTAAGTAACCTGAACTGTTAATGTAATTCTTCTTGATGCAATTTTTTCTCCGCCGCCGATTGCTGCGGGTAAATCATTTATGGATGTAATCGATCCGTCTACTATTGCATTTGCATTCACACGATTACTTACAGAAAGTGTATTGTCTT
>DAIEQP010000096.1 GCA_027347805.1 Ignavibacteria bacterium
GTTAAGCTGCGAAGCTGAGTTGAATATTTATGTAATTCAGCAAGAGGTACTTTTGCTTTTATAATCTGGAATGGACTTTCAGAATCCATACCCTGAATTTTACCGCGGCGTGATGAGCAATCACCCATTACATCGCCCATGTACTCTTCCGGAATTTTTACAGTAATATCATAAATCGGTTCAAGAATAATCGGCTTAGCTTCCATGAATCCTTTCTTAAATGCCTGTGATGCCGCAATCTTGAATGACACTTCGTCAGAATCTACATCATGATAAGTACCATCAAATAAGGTAACTCTAACATCAATTACCTGGCTGCCTGTTAATATTCCTTTTGTCATGATTTCTTTTAATCCTTTTTCAACAGCAGGGATAAAACGACCGGGAACAACACCGCCAACAATTGCATCAACAAATTCATATCCGGCACCGCGAGGCATTGGTTCAAGTTTCAGATGAACGTGTCCATACTGACCGCGACCACCAGATTGCTTTTTATGTTTATATTCTGAGTCTTCACATTTACCGCGAATAGTTTCACGATAAGGAATTCTTGGTTCTACTAAATCTACTTCAACTCCGTAACGGTCTTTTAATAGTTTAATAGCAAGATTAAGCTGCAGTTCACCTTGACCAGAAACTATTGTCTGTGAAATTTCAGGATCAAATTTTGAACGAAGTGTTGGTTCTTCTTCGTGCGCAGTATGTAAAGCTGCAGAAATTTTATCTTCATCACCTTTTGCTTTTGGTTTAACTGCAAATCGTATTACAGGATCAGGATACTGCATACTTGGCATTTCAACAGAAAAGTTCTTTGAGCAAAGAGTATCGCCGGTATGGCTATCTTTCAATTTTACAACTGCTCCAATATCGCCTGCGTTTAACTTTGTTATTTCTTTCCTGTTTCTTCCGTTAAGAACAAAAATTTGTCCTAGTCTTTCAACTTTATCTCTGGTTGTATTAACTAAATCCATTCCGGCGTTCAATGAACCTGATTGAACTTTGAAAATAGAAAGTTCGCCAACATGTTTTTCGGAAAGTGATTTGAAAATAAAAAGAACCGGTTCACCTTTAACATCGCAAGGAACATTAACTGCATTACCATTGTCTTTCATTTTTGCAGTTGGAGCCGGTCTGTCTGCAGGTGAAGGAAAATATTTAGCAACAAAATCCAAAAAATTATTCATTCCAACGCCTTTCGTTCCTGAGAAAGCAAATGTTGGAATAAAACCTGCGTTAGTTAAAGATTTTTTTATTCCCTGCTGTAATTCTTCATCGCTCAAAGTTCCTTATTCAAAGAACTTGTTCATCAAAGCTTCATCGCTTTCTGCAATCTTTTCAATCAACTCTTCTCTTAATTTATCTGCCTGGGCTTTCAAATCCCCTGGAATTTCTTCTTCAGTAACTTTCTTCGATCCAAATTCTCCGTAAGAGATCATTTTCATCTTAACGATATCAACAACCGAAGTAAAGTTTAATCCTTCTTTAGCCGGGAAAGAAACCACAACTAAGTCAGAACTCAATCTATTTTTTGCCTGTTGAAAAGTTTCAAAAAATTTAGAATGTTCATTATCGACTTTATTAATAATAACTGCAGCCGGTAATTTTGTTTTCTTGACTAATTCCCAAGTTTGTTCAGTTCCTACTTCAACGCCTTCAGCACTTTTAATAACACTTATAGCTAAATCTGTAACATGTAAAGATGAAATAACTTGTCCAATAAAATCGGGGAAACCTGGTGTATCTAAAATATTTACTTTTGTATTTGCCCACTCTAAGTGAAGCAGACTAGCTGCGATCGAAATTCTACGATCGACTTCATTCTGGTTGTAATCGGAAGTAGTATTACCTTCTTCAATTTTACCAATACGGTTAATTTCTCCGCTTGTAAATAATAATGATTCGGAGATAGAAGTTTTACCACTTCCGCCATGCCCAATGAGCGCTATATTCCTAATAGCCTCTGCTTGATACTCTTTCAATTGCTCTCTCCTTACTTACTTGTTTGATATTACCTTCTACGAAATTCTTGCCAGAATGCGCCAATTCCTTTCGCAATTGCCTTAACATTCTGAATTAAATTACTGGCCGGGTATTCAGTTCCATCAAATCTTGACGCTGAAGTCAGATTAGAAAACTTCATTCGTACATTCTCAATCGACCGTTCAATCCCTTCCCAGTAATTTTCAGCAGAAGAAACTATTCGATTTGCCTTGAGTGTTACTTCATTGAGGTTTTGTAAAACAGGAATTGTGTTGTTTACTAACTGCTTAACATCTTTCTGTAATTCTCCAACTTGTTGAACAAGTCTTTTCATTACTAATATAGAATAGATGCAAAGTACAGTCGCGGTTATAATCAAGATGGTGAGAAAAATACCTAGGACCGTGTCCATAAATTTTATACTTCCTTTTCAGATTTGTAAGCATCCATGCCTGCTTTAAGAGCAGATTTTAAACGCTCGCTTTCTTTTTCTATTTTATCTTTTCCGGCATTTGCAATATTACCGGTCTTATCTTTTGCTTCAACTAAAATTCTTTCAGCTTCGTCAAGAAGTGAATCAACCTTCTCTTTTGTCTCCGCTACTAAACGTTCGGACTTTTTTTTTCCTTCGTTGATAAGCTGGGTCGCTTTTTCTTTAGCATTAGCTAAATACCCTTCAGCGTCATCCATAAACTCTTGGGATTTATTTTTAATATCTGCTCGTAATTCTTTACCAGCTTTTGGTGCATATAAAAGAGCGATTATAGATCCGACTGCAGCGCCAGCCAAAAAGCCGATCAATAAACCTTTTCCAATGCCATTCTCTTCATGAGCCATCTATACCTCCAATTTGTATGTTTGAAGTGGTGCCAAAATAGTGAGAGTGCCCTCTAAAATCAAGGATAAGTATGTCTAAAGTTACAATTTATCACACCTAATTAAATATTTTAATGGATAAAGTATTTCCATGATTATAATAGTATTTCCATTTTTAGGGTTATAAAACACCACCTTTTCAACCACAACTTTTATTAGTCTATTTACCCAATATGAAATAATTAATGAAAATTAAGCATCGCAAAATATTTTTCGAT
The DNA here is from genome assembly GCA_027347805.1 of Ignavibacteria bacterium. Lineage (GTDB taxonomy): Bacteria > Bacteroidota > Ignavibacteria > Ignavibacteriales > Melioribacteraceae > Stygiobacter. The sequence goes on from DAIEQP010000096.1 coordinate 3,078, forward strand.
ATTCAACTTTTCTCCCCTCATTTTGATATCCTATTCATTGCAGATACAAAACGCTTTCACTAAAAGATCTTATAATTCTATTTTTCATTTTCTCTTTTATGTGAGATTGTACAATTATTTTAATCGATTCGTCAAATAAAAATATATAATGATTTACTGCAGAAAGCAGGGTTAAAGAAGACAGAACTGATAAAGTTCTGTCTTTGATGAAGAATATTGAATGTGATTATTCGAAATTTAGAGATAATGCAACTTTGGATTTTACCGGAGAACTTCCGTTAACACCAGGTGTGAATTTAAATTCCTTAACAATATCAACAGCATCGCTTTCTTTACCACCTAAACCCTTAACTACTTTTACATCATCTACACTTCCGTTAGAACCCACATATACAAGCAAATAACATTTCCCATGAACTTTTCCTTTAAGAGAAGTATCAGTATAAATTTTCTTCATCAAGGCATCTACACCTCCTACCGGAGCAGCAGGTTTGTCTGTTACTAATGCATAATCTTCGTCACCCGGGAAAATATTAGCAGAATAAACTTGATTTGAAAAAACAAATACAGCAACAAAAACTGAAAGACCAAAGATAAATTTCCTAACATTATACATTTTACAAACACTCCTCTCAAAAATTTAGTTTTATTTACTTATTCAGTATCATTATTTATTTCACAACAAAAATATTATTTTTTTCTGGTTAATGTCATAGGAAATTCCTGTCCCATAATTGAAGCCTTAAGGTCAATTGTATCATTAGCCATATACTTGCATTTATGGGATATTGTATTCCCGCCTACTTCGATATCAAAAGTAAATTCATCGCCATTAACTTTACCATTTAATAGTGGAATCTCTCCCATCTGTGATGAATTGCTTCCGGTTAGTTTATCTGCATCAACCTTAAATGTTAAAGTGATTTCCATTTCTCCATTCGGACTTTCAACTTTACCAAGCCAGGCACCGTTTATTTTAGATGCTTCAACAATTTTAGTCAATTCCATTTCCATCGGCATTTCTTTTGTCGAGAGTTTTATTTTGTCACCATTTATTTTACCGATATTTGTAAACGGACTCCCATTGACATCGATCATAAAAGTAAAATCATCGCCTGTGATTTTTCCATTATAAATTTTGATTTCTCCATAAGATGAAGTCACAGAACCAGTCAGTGTATCTCCCTTAGCTTTGAAATCAAATGTAAGTTCCAAATCATTTCCATCCTGCATTACCATTTTGCTTTTCCATTTTCCATTTACATCGCCGGCATAACTGGAAGCAGCACATAGAAGGACTAATAATGATATAACAATTAATTTAGTTTTCATTTCTTTCCTCATTTATTTTTGGTTTAACGAAAAATCAAAAATATTTTTAGGGATAAAGATAATTACTTAAAACAAGCATCATGATTTAACGTGGCAAATCTGGTGTATAAAATACACAACTGAGAACAAAAATGTATAGAAATTAATAGCCTGTCTATTTTGCAAACCTCAAATGAATCATATACATTATTTTATACTTATCAGACATTTCTGCTGCTAATTGATTCTCCTGAGATAATCCATCTACCATATTTTTATACATAGGAATTTCATTTACCAATTCTATTTTATTATTCCATTCAAGTATTTCGTCAGCATTTTGAATCCCCCATTTCAGATGAGATCTTTTATCCAAACCGCTACCTTCGATAACTTTTTCGTTTGCCGTTTTGACGCCAAGTGGAGACGCCGCATCAAAAATCATTTCACTATTCGGGAAAACAGGTATCAACTTTTTAAAGATTTCTTGCAGATCCTTCTCTTCCAAATAGTAAAATACACCGGCAGCCATAAACAATATACTATCCTCAACATAAATTTCATCAAACCAGCTTTCATTCAAGAAAGATGACGCAATAAATTTTCTTCTTTCATTTTCGGAAATGAATTTTCTTCGCAATGCGATTACATCTTCAAAATCAAGATCGTACCAATGCAATTTCCCGTTATCAACTCTTTCAAATGTAGTATCAAGTCCGCAGCCAATATTTACAATAGTTCCGCAGGGATGATTTTCTAGGAAGTTTTTTATTGCTCTATCGATGTGAATACTTCTAGCAATCCACTCGAATTGAGTAACCGGATGAATATTATTGGCGATTTTGGTGAAATCATAGTCAATCTTCTCAATGATTTCGGCGGCTTTGCTGTCAATCAATGCAGGACTTTGTTTTTTGAGTTCTATTGCTCGTCCCCAAAGCGGTAAAAGTAAAGTTAACTGGACATATCCAAGTTCAATATTGAATTTATTAGACATTGCGTACCTCTTCTATATGATCTATACCATTTACATTTTTTATACGAAGCGCTCATTATTCTAAACCTTGGATAAACATTAAAAGCAAGAACAAAACTGTTTTAATACATCTATATCACAAATATAACTAGCCATAAATTTATATTGGAAATATTCAACGAAAAATTTTGCTAAAATTATTGGTATGCTTTAAGAATAGGTTTTGAAATGCTAGAAAAACAAATAGTTCAAACGGAGAAAAGGTGGCGGGAATTGTATGTTTCCCGCCAAAGAAAATTTTGTTTTTGAAATTAATTAACCGGTTTTCCTTCTGGAATTGTTTTCAGGATTTTCTCTTCAACTTTTAGAACAGCTTTCCAATCATAATTATTTTTGTTAAAAATTTCCTGTGTTGTAATCCAACGACGTTTATCTTTTTCAATCAGATAAATCTTATCACCTTCTCCCTTAATCAGAAAGGGTGATTTTGGAACTGCTGCAAGTCCCTTATCATCAACTGTCACTACATTTGAATTATTAAAGCCAAGAATTTTGAATATTTTATCCGATGAAAACTGGCAGACTTTTCCCTCGATTAAAAGATATTTAGCAGCTTTCTTACCTTTAACAATTAAAAGTGCTTTAGGTAGTTTTTCAATTATATCATCTGGAAGATTAACCACAAATTTTTCATTAATCCCTAATGCAGTAAAAATACTGGCATCACCAATAAAAGCTGCACTTCCGTTTAAGTTAAAGAAATATTTTTCTGCTTTACTTTTAAAAACCAGGTCACCCTTTGGCAATTTATTTAACTTTGCATCATCAATAATAGCTACAGATTTCAGATCCAATTTCATTGCATTGAATACTTCCGCAGTTGGAATCCAGCAAGCTTTACCATTTAAAACGATGTAAATATTTTCTTTACTTCCTTTTAAAAGATCTCCATCTTTTACCTGTGCACTTAAGAAAGAAGACATGAGCAACAAAACCGGCAACAATAATGCATATAACTTTTTCATAATTCTCTCCTCTGTCAATTAAGTTAAAGATAACATTTTTATGTATGCGTTCATAATTACATATTTGTTTATGAAGGTTTATGCCTACTTTCAAGATTATCCACTATTTCATCAAATTCTATATCCTGTTCGGCAAGCATAACAAATAAATGATAAATTAAATCTGAAACTTCATTAACAATTTCTTTATGATCCCGATTCTTTGCAGCTATAACTGTTTCAATAGCTTCTTCACCAACTTTTTGTATAATACGATTCGTTCCCTGCTTAAATAATTTTGTTGTATAACTTCCCTCAGGCATCAGCAATTTGCGTTCTTTAATCAGCGCAAATAATTTATTAAGAAACTGGATTTTATTCTTTTCTATTTTGAAACAGCTGTAATCTCCTGTATGGCAGGTCGGTCCAAGCGGATTTGCATAAACCAAAAGCGTATCGTTATCGCAATCTTCTTTAATATCAACAAGCTCCAAAAAGTTGCCGGAAGTTTCACCCTTCGTCCATAAACTATTGTTTCTTCTTGCAAAGAAAGTAACTTTTTTTGTTTCCACAGTTTTACTTAATGCTTCACTATTCATAAATCCAAGCATAAGAACATCATTTGTATTAGCATCAATAATTATTGCTGGAACAAGTCCGCCGAATTTTTCAAAATTTAATTTGGATGCGTCAATCATAAACGAATCTCCACATTATTATCTTTAAGATATTTTTTCAAATCAGCAATATTAAGAATGCCATAATGAAATAAACCGGCAGCAAGACATGCATCAACGTTTGTTTTTTGGAATGCATCAAGAAAATGTTCTATTGAACCAGCTCCTCCGCTAGCTATGACCGGAATAGTAACAGATTCTACGATTTGCTTTAAGAAATTAATATCGTAGCCGCCACGTGTTCCGTCATGATCCATTGATGTAAGAAGAATTTCACCTGCGCCAAGTTCAAAA
>DAIEQP010000126.1 GCA_027347805.1 Ignavibacteria bacterium
ACAATTTTCTAAATGAATATTATCTTAGCAACCAAAACTATTTCGATCTATCAAGAAGCAACATTTCTGTACCTGCTAAAATTACAGCACCGATTCCATGTAAATCGTTAAGAGGTGTCGGTCGGCGGTAATAGAAAACCATATCATCACTTACCCCGGTACCAGCACAAACTCCTTCCAATAAACCAGATTGGTTTATTTTTGTTATCACACCGTCCCATCCGCGTTTAGCAATGGTTTTATAACGTGCATCTAAAAATCCTTTATTAATTGCACGGGCAATAACGTAAGTATACATGGCAGTGCAGGAAGTTTCTAAATATGAATCGGATCTATCAAGAAGTTGATGCCATAGACCCTCGGGCCCCTGGTACTGAGCTAATCCTAAAATATGTCTCTTAAGTAACTCAATTAATTTTTCTCGTTTAGGATGATTCTTAGGAATTCTTTCGAGCAAATCCATCTGAGCAACAAGAGCCCAGCCATTTGCTCTTCCCCAAAAAGCAACGCCAGGTAGTTTTAAATCAGAATAATAACAATGATGCATCAAACCTTTATTTTTATCAAAAAGATATTTGTGAAAATTTATTACTTGTGTTGCAGCATCATCAAAATATTTCCGTTCGTTTGTCATTTCTCCCATGCGCGTTGTAAATGAAAGTCCCATGTATAAATCATCTGCCCATAAAGTAAATTTATGAGGACCCTTTCTTACCAGTGTTTTGTCTTCCAGTCTATCCTGAACTTTTAATATATGGTTACCTGCAGCATTTAAATATTGCATGTATTCGTCTTTAGGAAACCGTTTTTGAATTTCAATTACACTTGAACCCATGGAACCGCAATCATCGAGTTCTTCCATAATCCAGTTTTGTGCAAACGGAGTGTTTCCTTTACTAACTTTGGCAACCTTGTTTTTAAAGATTGGGTAATTCCTGAAGTTAAACTCAACATTCTTTTTAGCAAACAATAAATATGTAGAATCTTTAAGAACCTCTGATAGTCTAATCATTGCAACGTTGAGAACACCGTTCCAGTATTTCCAATCGTTAGATCCGCTGACTAATTTTAACTTATCTATTGAAGGAGCCTGTTCAGGGGTATCGTATTGTGTTTTTGTATCAGTATCAAAAAACTTAAATGAAGCATCTTTAATCACAGTATTTGCCAGCAGCAAAAGCTTGTCCTTGCCTGTAATTTCATTCTGAGCGTTAATACTAGCAGTTGTAATTATCAAAGCCAATAAAATCAGAAAAGTATTTTTTACATATTTTCCTTTACACATTTTAGCTCTCCAAATGAATAGTAAAATTTAGATCAATCATTAGCGGATGTCATAATTTATAATTCTTAACAGTATTTATAAAAGCCGTTATATTTTCCGAGCTAACTGCTGGCGGCATACCTCCGCCGCAAGAGATAATTACTCTTGATTTATCGGTAAGAGAATCTAAAAGATCTTTTGTAACTCTTGCAACTTCATCGGGTGTTCCTTTTGCAAGCACATCTCTCGGCGGAATATTTCCCAGCATTGTAACTTTATTATTTGTCAATTCTTTCAATTCATTTAAGTGAATATCAAAACCCATGTTGAATAAATTGATTCCCATTTCAGGTAAAAATGGAGCAGATACTTTACATTGAGCGTCATTGTGTAAAAATTTTACTGATACATCAGCACTGTAAAGTTCTTTAAAGTATGGCAATCCAAATTCACAAAACTCAGCCTCACCTACAAAACCAATTATATCATCAAGCATAAGTATTCCGTCAATCGAAGGAAATGTTTCTCTTTGCAAATTGATCCATTCCTTCAAGAAGTCGGTAATCTTTCTCATCAGCAAATGCACCTTCTCAGGTTCAATCATCATTGTCGTAAGAAACTCAGTCGTACCCATCAAAAAAGTTGCAATATTTAGAGGTCCTCTTGCAACTGCAAATCTAATTTTATGTCCAGCGGCTTCTATTTTAGGCTGTGCCAATTTAAGTCGGTTAAGTACAAATGGAAGCATACCATCAGTGGCGACGTTTGGATGAACGAGTGATTCAATATCATCGCTTGTTTGAATTACGCGATGTGCATGAGGAAATTCATTTTTTGGAAATGTACCGCGGGCACCGAATGCTGATGGTTCAGTACACATTCCATATTCAGACCAAAAACCAGGTAAAAACATTACATCGGGAAAATCATTAAGTGCTTTTAAATTTGCGTTCAACCATAAGTCATCATTTGAAAAGTAATCGAATATGTTTATCCCATACCAATTAGGAAGCCATGGACAATCAATTATAAATCCAACCGGAAGCGGACTAATTTGTTCACCGTTAATAATTTTTTTCAATAATCCCCATTGCTGGTCTGTCATTGTAATCCTCTGTTTTATTAAAGTAGTGTAATTTTGCACTTAAAATAAGAAAATCTTGTCTTATCATTTTCTATTTAGATTAGGAATTTCGAAAAAATAGATTCTTTAATCGCCCAACGAAAATGTAGGAAACTAAGCTTTTGAACTTTTCAATTGGTTACTACATTTACTTAAGCAGATAAAGTGAATCTTGGATGACAAAATTTTTGAACTTATATTTGCATTATTAAATCGGTTCAATTATAATAAAAACAATGATCTTCTGAACAACAACATAAATAAATCCTCGTTTACTTCTTATTTATTTATTATTCTCCAATATGCCGAGAATTATAGTTCAGAAAAACAAAATCAAATCAGGAATACAATGGAATATTTGAATACTCTTTTTAATCTAAATGGAAAAGTAGCAGTTCTGACCGGCGGGGGCGGAGTTTTAGCAAGTGAAATGGCGCAGGCATTTTTGAATGCCGGCGTTAAGGTTGCACTTCTTGATATAAATGAAGATAATCTTAAGAAAAAAATCGCAGCATTTAATAAATCCGAAGATGAATTAATCGGATTAAAATGTAATGTTCTTGATGAACAAATCTTGAAAGATGTAAACGATCAAATTCTAAAAAAATTCGGAAGGATAGACATTCTTGTAAATGCTGCCGGAGGAAATACAGCTGGAGGAACAGTTGGTTTAGACCAAACTGTTTTCGATTTGCAGTATGAACAATTTAAAAAGGTAAGTGAGCTTAATTTTAATGGAACTGTATTACCAACTTTTGTATTTGGTAAAACTATGGCAGATCAAAAAAGCGGTTCAATTATCAACATCTCTTCAATGGCTACTTACAGATCAATTACAAGAGTTGTAGGTTATTCCGCAGCTAAAGCAGCAGTTGATAATTTTACGAAATGGATGGCTGTAGAATTAGCAAGAAAATTTGGTGATGGTTTAAGAGTTAATGCAATTGCACCTGGCTTTTTAATTACGGAACAAAACAGAACTCTTCTGACAAATAAAGATGGATCTTTAACTGAAAGAGGAAAAGATGTTTTCCACATGACTCCTTTTAAAAGATTTGGCGATCCTTCAGAATTAGTTGGAACGATTTTGTTCCTAGCCAGCGATGCAGCTAAATTTATCACAGGAACAATAATTCCAATTGATGGCGGTTTTAATATTTTCAGCGGTGTTTAATTCAATCAAAATCAGAGTAGTAAAATGAAAATAGGATTTGAAGAAACTTGGAGATGGTTTGGTCCGAAAGATCCAATCACTCTTAAAGAGATAAAACAAACTGGCGCCACCGGTGTTGTGACAGCATTGCACCAAATTCCTGTCGGTGATATTTGGCCTGTTGAAGAAATCCTAAAACGAAAAAAAATGATTGAAGATGAAGGACTGACATGGACCGTCGTTGAAAGTGTGCCAGTTAGTGAAAATATAAAAAAGCAAAAGGGAAACTACTTTCAGCAAATTGAGAATTATAAAATAACTCTGAAAAATCTCGGTGAATGTGGGATTAAAACAGTATGTTATAATTTTATGCCTGTACTCGATTGGTCACGGACAAATCTTCATGTGAAATATAAAGATGGATCACAAACCTCAAAATTCGAAATGAAAGTCTTTGCTGCATTTGATTTGTATATCCTGAAAAGAATAAATGCAGAGAAAAGTTATTCTTCAGAAATTATTTCGAAAGCCAAGGAATATTTTAATTCTCTTAGTGAAGACAACAAGAAAGAACTCACGGCAACAATATTATATGGATTGCCCGGTTCACTAGAAGCATACACGCTTGATCAATTTAAACAGGCATTAAGTGAATATGACGAAGTTGGCGAATCAGGATTAAG
>DAIEQP010000240.1 GCA_027347805.1 Ignavibacteria bacterium
ATACTGGTCATAAGGTATTTTCAACATTGCACACTTCGAGTGCAGTTGAATCTATTGATAGAATTATAGCAGAAGTAAACCCGGAAGAACAGGAAAGGGTTAGAAATAGATTAGCCGATGTACTTATTTCAGTTATTTCACAAAAGCTTGTTCCAAGTTTAGACGGTAAACGTGCGCTTGCTAAAGAGGTTTTATTGGTTACTCCAAGTGTGAAAGCGGCAATAAAGAACAATAATACAAGTGAAATTTACATGATGATCAACCAGGCTGGTCCACAAGGCATGGTTACAATGGAACAGGATTTGTTAAGATTATACGCTGAGAAAAAGATTTCAAAAGAAAACGCAATAGCATATTCAAATAATAAGACTCGTATTTTACAACTGATGAAGGCTACCTGATATTGAAGCCAATTGTTTGCATATACTGTGAAGGAACAGATGCAAAGCTTGCTGTCCTTGTTAAAGAAAAGGATTCAATAAGAATACTAAAAACCGGTTCTTTAACAATGACGCGTGCATTGAGTTCTGGCATTACTCAATCAAGAAGTGATGCGTTAGCAGAGATTGAAAACCAATCATTAGGTGGTAATGAAGAGGATATTTCATTTGAAAGTTTAGATTCTGCGGGAGAAGCTTCCTATTCCGGTCTTTCCGATACTTCCGATGTTGGATTATTGCAATCCTACATTCATGATCTTAAAATTTCGCAGTTGAATTTTATACCAGTTGTTACAGAGCCTATAGTAAACTATCATCTTTATGAAGGTCCGCGTGATAATAACAAGAAAAAATTAATCAGCACGCTTATTAACGATCTTCAATCAACAAAAGGAATTACTGTTGATAGCGAGATGATGGATGCAATTGAACTAAATGACAAAACTATGCTTGGTGTTTTTCTTGAAGGAGATATTCCATGCGTTTTGTTGCTTAATCAGTTGGCTAATTACAATAGCAGAAGATTTTTAAAGATCCCAACAATTAAAGTTGCCGAATTATCTCTCGCTTATTATGTATCCAAAACAAATAAATTCTTTCCTGAAGATTATTCGTTAATCGTTTACATAGGCAGAGAGTACAGCAAATTAATTTTTCTTGAAGGACAAAAGCTAAAACATATTGGAAGCACACTTGATATAGGAACCAAGAATCTTCATACATACGATGTTTACTTTTCAAAGATTCTTCTTGAAATGGAAAATGGTGGTATTCCAAAGCTGGATAATATTATTATATGTGGCGAAGATCGATCTGAAAATTTAATTCTCTCATTCTTTGGAACATTCCCTGAAGCAAATGTTACCGAATTAAAATTTGAAAACTTCGATACAAGTTCTCTTCCCGAAGAAGATTCTAAGAATTTAGCATTGTACGCTATTCCTGTTTCTGTTGGTATAGATTATTTTGATGAATTAGATAAGCAGCATGTCGGAGTAAATTACCTTCCAAAGTATATTCAGGAAAAACAAAAGGTATTTCAATTTGGCTGGCACGGTTACCTGTTAATGGTTCTTGTTTTTGCTTCTGCATTCTTTTTTACATTCAACATACTTTCAAATATTCGTCAAATAAAAGATCTTGATTATGAAATAGAAAGATTGCAGCAGAGACAAGTTGAAAATCAAGCGCTGGTAAATCAAATTACACCGCTTGATGCAAAGATAAATTCTTTTGATGCAACTCAAGCTATTCTTGATTCCGCTTGTGCCGGAAATGGAATTTGGAATAAGAATTTTCAACGGTTATCGGACTTTATTGAAAGAAGAAGATCGTTTTGGATTACCAAGATAGAATCAAAATCCAAAAGAGAATTAAATCTTAGCGGATATTCTTTAACTCGTAGTGTGCTTACCGAATTTGCTCAGTTGAATAATGCAGCTATTCTGAAAAATATTACGTATGAACCTCTGAGAGACAAAAGTGCTTTCTCATTCAATATAAATATGACAATGGTAGAAGATACTGTAAAAGTTAAATGAGTACTAAAATAAAAAATACCGTTATTGTTGCTGTAATTCTTGTGGGTATTGTACTTTCTGCCGGCTTTTATAGCTTTATCTATCAAAAAGGAAAAATTAACCAGAAGAAACAACAGCTAAAGGATCTAAAACTTTATCAGCTTGATACTGACGCTTTAAATCAACAGTTGGCATTCTTAAAGAAAAGAGTTGCACAGTTAGACTCAATTCTGGCAAACCGGAAATATAATGTGCCGTTTGGTTTATCTCAGGCAAGTTTCTACGATTTTGTCAATCAGGTCAGTTTTAGTTTTTCTCCATTTTCATTTGTGAATATTGAATATAAAGATGAAAGTACCGGTACCAATTTTAATATGTATAATTATAACGTTTCAGGTACGGCAGAATATGAAGATTTTTTTCATCTGATTTATGCGATTGAAGAAAGCAAACAGTTGAAAAAAATAAGTGAAGTTGAATTGAGTAACAACGTTAAGATTGAAACTGATGGCACACCTCATTATTTAGTTGCATTTAAATTTCTTGCAAAAGTTTATCAGTCCAAAGACGAAAGGTTTGCATTCAAAGGCTCCTCTGAAAATTTATTAAATCCGAATCCGGCATATGATATTTTCTATCCATTGATTCGAAATGAAATTCCTCCAAATAAAGATGGTCTGCTTGATGTTCAATCGGCACAGCTGCTGGCATTAATTCCGGACGGGGCTTTCTTTGCCGATGCAAGCGGAAACACATACTTATTGTGGGAAGGGGACAAGGTATACCTTGGTTACTTGACTAATATCAATTATCAGAATAATGAAGTTCATTTTGTACTTAATAAAGGTGGAATAATTGAGAATGTTTCGCTGAAAATGCAGAAGCAAACAAAAGAGAATAAAGCAGCAGGAAAATAAAATGAAAAAGTTTGTTTTAATTTTTACTTTCATCTTTCTAATCGGAGAGCTTCACGCTCAATATGATTTGAAAGACAAATTGAAAGGCGCAGTAAATCCGGAAGAAATTGTTTCACTTTCGGAAACTCTAACTTTTAGCCAGGCAATAGAAATTTTAAACAAGGTTTGTGAAAAACAAACCGGGAAAAAAATTGTATCACTTGTTCCTGTATCAACACCCATTGGCGTTGAAATAGATAAGATGCAATATAAAAAAGCTTTGTTCATTATTGTTCAGTACAATAATCTTACACTCGAAGAAACGGAAACAAATATAGTTGTTAAGAAAAAGGATACAACAAAACAAGAACTTACAAAAGATGTTTATGCAGCTGTAAACGAAAGGGAAGTCAAAATTTCCGCTGTTATATTTGAAGCAAATCAGACTGAAATGCAGGAACGAGGAATTGACTGGACTCTTCTTCTGTCAAGATCAGGAGCAAGTCTTGGGGGTAATCTTGTAACGCTACAAAGCTCTCAAAGTACTTCATCAGGCAGTTCAACTACTGCAACAACAACAACAAAGCCGCCAGATTTTGCTTTAACGCCAAAATTAAATTTTGTTCTTGGTAAAGATGTCGATGGAACTGTTGAAGGTATGTTCAGATTTTTTGAAAGTGAAGGACTTGGTAAAATAATCACAAGGCCAACTATCACTGCTATTAATGGACAGCAGGGCAAAACAAAAGTTGGAAACGATTTTTCAATTAAAGAAAGAGACTTCGCAGGAAATATTATTGATAAGTTTTATCAAAGCGGAACAATAATCGAGGTTACTCCTCACATTTATAATGAAGAAGGAATCGATTATATCTTTATGACAGTAAGAATTGAAAAAAGTTCTGTGAATCCAACTGCATTAACGGTTGATAAACCAATTACAGAAGTAACAACTAAAGTACTGCTTCGCAACGGTGAAGAAACAATCATTGGGGGATTATTATCCAATTCAGAGCAGGTCGAACGCCGTGGTGTTCCGATATTGAAAGATTTACCATGGTGGGTTCTTGGCTTAAGATATATTTTTGGATATGATAATGTTACAAATAAGAC
>DAIEQP010000134.1 GCA_027347805.1 Ignavibacteria bacterium
ATAAAATACTTACTCGCAACTTATTGCCCGATTTTGTAATAAGATTTGGGATTAGAAAACTCTTGGCGCAGAGGTTAAAGGATGAAATGAAATCAAACTCTGAGGAACAGCAGGAAAGTTTCATGAATCTTGTTAATCAGCTTAAAGAAAGTCCAATTGCTGTTAATACACCAGAAGCAAATGAACAGCATTACGAAGTCCCGACTGAATTTTTCAAGGCAGTGCTGGGCAAGAATCTTAAATATAGCAGCGGTTACTGGAAATCTGAAAATGCGGGCCTTGATCAATCGGAAACTGATATGCTTGAGCTTACATGCAAGAGAGCAGGAATAAAGAATAACGAAGAAATACTTGAACTTGGCTGCGGTTGGGGTTCGCTTACATTATTTATGGCTGCAAAGTATCCCGGTTCAAGAATTACAGCTGTATCAAACTCGAAAACTCAAAAAGAATATATAGACAGCGAGGCGATTAAGAGAGGATTAAATAATGTCACAGTAATTACCGCTGATATTAATCACTTTCAGATTGATAAAAAATTCGACCGGATCGTTTCTGTGGAAATGTTTGAACATATGAGAAACTATTCTGCTCTGTTTAGCAAGGTACATAGTTTGCTTAAGCCTGATGGTGAATTGTTCATACACATATTCACACATCACAAATATGCGTATCTGTTCGAGGTGAAAGATGAAACTGATTGGATGGCAAAATACTTTTTCACGGGTGGAATTATGCCGAGTGATCACCTTCTATTCTATTTCACAGAAGGATTTAAGACAATCAATCATTGGATTGTAGATGGCCACCATTATGAAAAGACATCGAATGCATGGCTTGCTAATATGGACCGGAATAAAGAAATGATATTAAACTTATTCAGCAAAACATACGGTGAAGAAAATAAAATTAAGTGGTGGGTTTACTGGCGTGTATTTTTTATGAGCTGTGCTGAATTATGGGGATATAAAAATGGACAGGAATGGTTTGTGAGTCACTATTTATTTAAGAAGAGGGAACTATGTTAAGTGTCTTATTCCTTGTCGCATCTCTATTAGGATTAGGTGGTTCAAATAATTCTGATAGTAATATTAACATGTATACAAGCAGGGCATTTAATCTGAAAGATGGCCGGTTGATATATCGTGAATACCATGAAGAAAAATTTCGAAACGAAAAAATCATGGAAAGCATTACCAGGTATAAAGATCCAAATGACAATCTGCTTACCGAAAGAATAATGATTTTCGGAGAAGATCTGACTAAACCCAAATTCATTCTGAAAGATTTTAGGAGCGGATACATTGAAGGTTCAGAAATGCTTTTGAATAATAAAGTCAAAGTTTATACACGGAAGAACTTTAATGATAAAATGAGTGAAAAGATTTTACAGGTTGAAGAGCCATTTGTAATTGATGGTGGCTTAACATATTTCTTTAGAGAAAACTGGGAAAAACTTTTGAATGATGATACTGTTGAATTTAATTTTATTACTCCTGCAAAGCTTGACTATTACCGCTTCCGGGTGTCAAAGAATTCGATTGTAACTATCGGCGGGCGAAAAGGTATGCAGCTAAAACTCGAGATAAATAGTTTTATCCTCCGTGCATTTGTTGACCCGATATTAATTACGTACGCGCTGGACAACAAAGAAATACTTTCTTACAAAGGAATATCAAACGTTAATGACGAAAATGGAAAAAGCCATTTAGTAGAAATCGATTTTACTGATAAAGGTGACAAATAATGGAAAAGCTGGCGATTATTGGAACTGGTATTGCTGGTATGGGCGCAGCATACTTTCTAAACAAGAATTATGATTTAACTCTCTTTGAAAAAGATAATTATGTGGGGGGGCATACAAACACAATTACAGTTAAAGAAAATGATAAAGATATTTTTATTGATACCGGATTTATGGTTTTCAATAAAGTAACATATCCCAATCTCACAAAGTTATTTGAAAAATTGGATGTTGCGATCAAACCAACCGATATGTCCTTCAGCGTTTTTCATCTTGAAAGCGGTTTGGAATATTCAGGATCCGGTCTGAATGGTTTGTTTGCGCAGAGAAAAAATATTTTCAATCCCGGGTTTGTAAAAATGCTTTTCCAGATAAACAGGTTTAATACCGAATGCCTGGAGACGTTAAATAATCCTAAGTTTACAGATTACTCTCTTGCAGATTACGTAGAAGAAAAAGGATACGGAAAAGATTTTTTATATAAGTATTTAATTCCTATGAGTTCTGCAGTTTGGTCTTCACCGCCTGATTTGATGCTTAAGTTTCCGGCAAAAACACTGGTTCGTTTTTTTCATAACCATGGTTTTCTTGGATTAAATACACAGCATCAGTGGTATACTGTTGTTGATGGAAGCCAGAGTTACCGCAAAAAAATCATCGAACAGTATCGTGATAAAATTAAAATCAACTGTGGAGTTAAGACTGTAGCAAGAGAAAATGGAAAAGTAAAAATTACAACAGTTGATGGCACTGAACATTTGTTTGATAAAGTGATATTTGCTTCACACGCCGATGAAACTTTAAAAATGATTTCCGATCCAACTGAATTGGAAAAAAAGATACTAAGCAAATTCAAGTATCAGTTAAATAAGGCAACATTGCATACAGATTCCAGGATTATGCCGAAGAATAAAAAAGTATGGTCTTCATGGAATTACAGAATTGAAACGAAGAATGGAGAAGTAAAAACATCTACAATTTATTATATGAACAGTCTTCAGCATGTATCTAAAAATCAGGATTACTTCGTTTCGATAAATGATCCCGGAAATGTTGATGGGGACAAAATAATAAAAGAGATCAATTACGATCATCCATTGTTTGATCTTGACTCGATAAAGGCGCAGGAAAATATCCAGCAGATTAATAAACAGGGGAACAATACATTTTTCTGCGGCAGCTATTTCAAGTATGGTTTCCACGAAGATGCCTTTGCAAGCGCACTCGAATTAAGTTTTCAATTGTTGGGCGGTCTAAAATGGTAAGCAACTCTTGTCTGTTTGAATGTACTATTTCTCACAGACGTCATGAGATTGCCGATAATAAATTTTATTACAAATATTT
>DAIEQP010000241.1 GCA_027347805.1 Ignavibacteria bacterium
CTTTTTGTATTTAAGGCACCGCAAGCAGATGTAACAAGTAATAACACAAAAAATATTTTTTCATAATGCATTTTGATAACTAAATTTTAAATCGATGATAAACAGCAAAGTGGTTTATTTATAATTCCTTTCATTTAAAAAAATACTCTTAACCCGAAACCTGCATCAATACCAAAACCTGTAGAACTAACCAAACTTAATGTTGGGACAATTTCAACGAAAACATCCAGCGGAGTATTATGGGGAAGCCATTCGATTCCAAAAATACCGCGAACTGCAAAAGTACCCGTGTATTCAGGACCCGAATTTATTCTTGCACCTATTCCATAAAAAACCGGGAATTGACCACTCGGACTTAATGCATTAAATGAATGCCAGAGATAGTCAACATGAAAATGTGTTCTGGTTACTCTATCGTAATCTGAATCAAAGCCATCAAATCTGTATCCTTCAACCGACCAGCCTAAACCAAATGCAATAGCATTCGTGTTTGATGTCCATAGTTTTGCACTTAACCCTGTAGGTTCTCCTACAATAACTCCCAAACCAAACTTTTTACTTTGTGCATCAGAGTTTTGAAATGTAATTACTAACAGTAAAATTATAATTGCATACAAAATATTTTTCATCACACATCCTTTTATGATTATGAATCGATATAAAAAATTATCCCCGGAGGATAAATAAATATTTTATCCTCCAGGAAAAGGAATATATTATTTGAGCAATATCATTTTCTTAACATCCACAAAATTACCTGCTTCTAATCTGTATAAATAAACACCTGATGGTAAATTTAGAGCGTTAAATTTTATGATATGAGAGCCTGCGTTAAGCTGGCCATTATAAAGCGTAGCAACCTGCTGCCCAATAATATTATATACAATCAGACTTACGTGTTCCTGCTTTGCAAGCGTAAAACTAATTTCAGTTGTCGGGTTAAAGGGGTTTGGATAATTTTGTTTTAACTCATACGCACTTGGCAAGCTGGTTGTTCCATTTACATTTATTGCTGTAACCGAAGCAGATATTTGTTGTACTTGTACTGCCGACAAACTACCATTTTGATTCTGGTTTGCCCAAACAGTTACACTTTGCCCTGCCTGAATTGAAGATGGTTGAGTTTGTAAATACTCAGAAGTAACAAATATAGTATTACTGCTGATCGAAAAAGATGGAACTGAGAGCTGGAGATTGCCCGAAGTTGAGGAAGTAACAACGCCATCAAATTTAACCACACGAGGATCATTCTCAATTTCAACTTTCACAGCAAGGTTTTCATTCAGATTTGTTTTAACATATCTCACTTCAACAAACTGACCAACTTTTAGACTATCAAATGCAGAGGCTTTATCAAATTGGTCGTAGTAAACAGTATTTTGATCTGTAACAAAAGTTAACCCGCCAACAGTGAAATGAGTGCCGGTAATTGACTCTATCTTGCCATAGAGTTTAAATTCATGAACAGGGTGAACTTTGATTAATTTTGCAGTTAATAATCCGCTTGTACTAAGCGATCCTTTTACTTCAACAGTTAAACCCACGGTTAAGCTTGCATAAGTAATTACGCCGCTTCCAGGTCCAACAACAAGAGTAGAGGAATCAACAGCGAACAGTTTCCCCATTACAGTAATTGATGTTGGTGTTAGATTTTCAACTGAACCCTCCACAATTACTGTTGGCCTCCAGAATTTCCTTGCGATTATTTTTAACGCTGTATATTGATTTCCGCTTTGAAGCTGTGCATCAACACTAATTATCTGACCGAGTTTTATATCATTGATAGAAATTGTGTTTCTATTTTCATCAACAAATTCAGTGTTATTATCTGTAACAAAAATTAATCCCTTAACAGTAATTGAACTGCCGCTAATTGCTTCAATTGGACCAGTGAAATGATATTCAGTTTTGCTGTTATCTCTTACTCTAATTGCAGAAGCTATATAGTTTCCATTTTGCATAAAAGCTTTTACAACTATAAAGACGCCGACTTTCAAATCTGCGAAGGAAAGCTTTTGCTGCGTTTGACCATAAATCTGGGTCTGACTATTCACAAAGATTTTATTGCTGCCAACAACAAGATTATCTGAATTCAGAACATCAATTAATCCGGCCACTACAATTTCTTTTTCAGAATCTTTACTTTCTAATTTTATGCGTATTGCTTTATAACTTCCGCTGCTTTGTAAAAGAGCTTTTATTTCAACCTTATCACCAATTTTCAAATCAGATAAAGTAAGAATCGTACCTTCATGTGAAGAAATAACCGTACTTGAATCAACAACAAATACAATTGTGTTTACAGTAACTAAATTGCTATTTATAAAGGTAATTGTTCCTTCAACTTCCAGTGCTTTTTGTTCATAATCTTGTCTCTCGACTTTTATCGAAAGCGCAACATAAGTTGAATCCTGTTGCCTCAGAGCACGAACGTTAACTTCGTCTCCAACCTTGAGATCAGAAAATTTTAGCAAGCCTTTATTTTCTGATATTATAATTGTAGTGCTGTCGATAAAAAACTTTGTATTAAGTACGGTAATGGAATTATTTGTAAGTGCCTGGATTTTCCCTTCGAGTTCAATTTCCTGACGAGTGTTCTTTGTCTGCACTATAATCACAAGAGCAGTAAGCTGCCCGCCAGCCGTTTGCGATGCTTTCACCAAAACACTATCCCCAATTTTCAAATTGGCTAAAGTCAATTCGGCATGAAATTGAGTAAAAATAATTGTATTTGAATTTACAAGAATGCTTGTGCCATTAAGAGTAATCGAATTAGTTGATAGTGCAGTTATTTTCCCGCTTAGTTCAACGTTTATCTTGGTGGTCATAAGTTGAATTTGTGAGGCAACTAATTTTCCAAGAGTATTTGTTTTTGCTTCTACTTTCACAAAACTTCCTACTTTAATACTGTCATATGTTATTCCTTGCCCCATGTTGCTTGTTACTCTTGTCGTTGAAGTAACTAAAAATTCGATTGAGTTAACCGTTATACTAACAGCCGTTTTGGCTTGAACTGATCCTGTCACTTCAAGATCCCCGTCAGCTTTGATAAGCTTTGGGGATATTAATAGTATTGAGATAATTAGGAGAATTGCAAAACTCCTATATTCTTTCCTGTATGGATTATATATATTCTTCATGGTTTTACTCTCCATTATTTTATTTATTTAATTCATATTTGATAAAATCAATATTTGCGATGCTGCATTAACCTGGGTAGACGACGCCCCTGCTAAAGATGCTTGAGTTGTTGTTTTAACAGCACTAAAAAATGTTATGTAAGCATTTATGATTGCATCTAATGAGATAGATCCACCAATTGTAGTATTTAATACACTTTTGGTTGAGACTGTTCCATTTATCGATGAGTCAATTGTATCTATTATACTTGCATATGAAGATAATGTAACTTGGATTTGTGTCTTTACAGCCGAGCGATATTGAACAAATGCTGATGCAATTTGATTTAGATCCGTAGAGTTTTTTATCGAAGCATATAATACAGAACCCGCAGAAGAAACTGAGTTAATCTGGGTATCTGTAGCTCCAGCAGCCTGAAATTGCTGCTTCATTGCAAAATTGAGAACGAAAGCATATCTGGTGTAGAAAGATTTAGCAATTGCTAATCTCAAATTTGAATTCATTGATGCACTTGCATTAATAAATGTAGTTACACCTATTCTCATCAATTCTGCGTATGTATATGCATTAGCACCCGCGTATGCATTAAGAATATTTCCCTCATAGTTGTTTCTACAGTTTTCATTATCTGCATCTGTATCAGATGAATTGTAAAGATCGGTATCGAAGCCGGCTTCAGCATCAGCTTTTGAATGCATCATCATTTGAATTTGACTGCTGCTAAATCCGAAATATGAATTACTGGATGCCTGAATAGTTGCTTGTACTGATGCTTGAAATGCATTAATAAAATCCGCTTGTGCTTGTGAATTGCCATGAATAAACACTGCAGCTTGCGAATTCAATAATAATTTTAAATCGGCTTCATCAAAATCACCAGCATGTCCCTGGCTCACAAGTTTTACATAAACATTTGCTTCTTCAGTTGATTCTGCCGAAAGAGGTGGTGCATAAACTGTACTGCCGCTTTGTACCTTTGACGATACAATTGCCTTCCATTCAGTAGCGCCTTTTGTAGCAACAACTACCAGATTACTTGCTCCATTTAAATTTGTTTCAACAACAAATTTGCCGGCTGCATCGGTTTGAATGTTTTGAGTCGAGACTGTTTTCAGGGAACCATCTGCTTGAACTTGTGCAAGCATTACAGTTGCCCCCTGCACTCCATCCTGCGCAAAAGATGATGAGATAGTTTTTTGTAATCCGCCTGATGAAGAAATTCTTCCGGCTACTTTTGCAGCGCTGCTGTCTGGCTCTATAGGATTATCCTTTGAACATGAAGCAAGAAATATTGAAGCAAATATTGTTATACAAGTAATTAAAAAGTTTTTGCGTTCATTTATGTTTAACATGTTTTCCTCCGTTTATAGTTTTTTTTGATCATTCAAAAACTTTATTTAACTCTGTATGGGATTCCCCATGTTTTTTCTTCTACACTGGAATCAGTATCATAAGCAGCTGTTCTCGGCATTGCATTGACTACCGCATGCATTCTTGCTGAATGGGAATTTGTGTACCATTTTCTTTCATAAACTTTTTTATAAGAAGTTCCCTGCTGAACACTCGACACCAAATCAAATTTATCTTTTGCTTTTGCATTACCATTCATCATTGCGCCATAGGTAACAGTTAATAAATCGGGATCTGGAGATGCACTAAGAACTTCTACGGTAAGTGTTACGGGTTGATTTTTTCTATACCATGTTAAAAGATTTTTCCAGCCATGCCCGCTGAAAAATCCGAATCCGATTTCGAAGTTATGGTTGTCAAAATCTTCATCATCTTTTTTCTCATCACCTACTAAAAAGAAATAATTGTTTGGGTCATCAACAACTACATTCGTTCCATCCTGCGTTGTTAATGTCATTTTTATTAATTGAATATTATTTCCCAATGTTCCACCATTTGGAAGAGATACAGCGGTGACTTTCCAATCTAGTGTATCATTTCCTGTATTAGAAACTTTTTTATACTTAATAATCCTGGTGATGCTAGTTGAAAATGTTTTATGGATTGTGGTATCAACTCGGGCATTTATTCCAAGAGTCGGTTTTTGAAACGATCCATCAATTATAAGTTCTCCATCATATTTCTGTATTAATGTGCCAAGCGCACTTGTGCTATCTTTTGTAAGCGTCAAGCTCTTGTCAACCAACTTCATTTTTTGACCTATCCTGATTGGATATAAATCTTTCTGTAATGAGCCGGAAAGAGCCATAGCCTGTTCATCACTATAATTTGGAGTAAAAGAATTGACAGATGCGCTTTTTTCAGCGATCATCATGAATTTTTGTGTGTCGCTGCTTGTTGCATTTTCTGGACCGTTCATATCGAATGGATCTTTGCATCCGCTAAATAGAAGCACAGAAATAATCGGGATGAGATATAACGATAAGAATATATTTGAATGTTTCATTAGAACCTCCTTATGGTTAATTGAAATTGTGTTGGAGCGATGTGAGAGATTGATCTCTTAAATTCGCAGCTATTTTTTTTATTAATAATTTTAATTCTGCTAGTTCGGATGATTTATCAAAACAATAGTCGATTGACAATTGCTTATAAATATTTAGATACTGCGGTAATTTGTAGTTAGTAAAAAGGATCAAAACCGGCTTATAAGATAAACTTCTGCTAATCGGCACTAATTCTAATCCTGAATTCTCTGTTAATTGGATATCGAATAGAATAACGTCAACATGTTCTTTTTGCAATATTGTTTTCGCCTCATTTATCAAATCTGTTTCAAAGACTTCATCGAAATAATTATCCAGCTCTAGGTACCTTCTTAGTTTTTCACTAACCAATCTTGAGCTATCGACTATCATCATTTTCATTTTCGAATTCCTAATTTCTTATTACGAATTTAGTCGAAGGGTCCGAGCTTGTATGCAGTGGTTTTTTGTAAAAGAATGTGGTCGATTTTACGGCAAACGTTTTCAATCAATTGAGCGTAAAAGGAACCCCGCTATAAGCGGGGTTATGATGTTTGTGTGTTTAACAATTACTCCCCAAAATTTATTTACTGTTTCTAAATGTTCCTTGTCTCTTTTGGTAAAAATATACAGCAATGAAAAGAATCATAATACCGCCAACTATATATACCCAATAAGGAATCGGCGAAACAAATTCTTTCTGCCACAATCCAATTTTTGCGTCGAGAATTTCCCTTTCATTTTGTGCCATCATATGGTTTTCTATAAGCAGCGGAATCCATTTATTCTGAACTGTTTTGAAATATACGCTGTCTACGAAAGTGTGAAATATTTGCTCAGATTCATTTTTGTTTTTAACCCCAACGTTTGTTATTTCATCGTTAATATAATTTACCGCGCTTTTAATAAAGCTATTGGCATCATTAAATGCAGCGAGATTAATATTCTTCTCATGAAAAATATTTTGAATCTCTGTCCAAATTGAAACTTGTATCTGACTATTCCAACTCTCGAACAAGGAATCAATCTGTGGAATCTCGGATTTCTTTTGTTTTTTAGTCAGATAAACATTGCTCAATCTCGGTCCAATCTGTTCCCATACTTTATGAAAATCGTGATACTGCTTAATTACTTTTCCATAATCATCTACGTTCATCCTAGTGACTTTTAGAAACTGGATGTTATCATCAATTGCCCTTTCTACATTATAAAATAGATTTCCCTTATTTACTTTCGATATAATTGACTGTGCATCTTTTTGACTAAGTTTCTCAGGCATTTTAATAAATTCGGCAAGCAGACTATCCACTAAGTCTCGAACAAGCTGATCTCTTTGATTAATATTTCCACGCAGCTGAGAAATAAGATTCTTGAGTTCATTAATTGTGGATTGATCTTTTAATGAACGCGCTCGGAACTCATTAATTTGTTTTATCAACTCTTCATTTTTTTGATTAAGCTTTGCAACTTCTGTTTGCAGGGATTCTACTTGTGATGTAAGCGTGGTTATTCTGGAAAAATCCTTTTTCTTTGATTCAAATTCACTCTCAATTTTATCAAAGGTTACTTGAAAGTTTTCGGGGTAAAGAGCTTTATCAAGCAAAGGTTTACTAGCTGCGTAGTTGTTTTTCAAGCTTTGAATTTTTTCTTCAATCAAATCGAATTCATTTATAGAAGAAACATTTTTTATTGATAATTCAATTTCATGTGATTCCTTTTTGAAATTTTGTACTGTTAAATAATCCGATTGGGCTGCGACAAAAGAATTTATCAATAAAAGCTGCAGCAGACTGATTAATATTATCGTTTTCATTTTACCCTCACAATCTCTGATCCATTAATCAAGTATTTGTTTGTTCCGTCAACCAATTCAATCGCATTTATTTTTTGATTGAATGCCGGAGATTTGAGTGAAATAGAGTCTGATATGTTTATTTTTTCATTCAGTTTCAAGCCCGACACAATTGGTGTAAACTGGTAAACATTTTTAAATCCAGTGCCGGTGAAATAAAAATATCCATCTTTATTACAAATAATTCTAATTTCTTTGCCAACAACGTAATTTGAATCCTGAAATTCTTCATAGAAGATTGGCTTAACATTTATTTCGAATGAATGCCTTTCTTCATTTATAAACCCTTTATCATTTACCAGTAAAACAGATTCTACTGGCCAGGAAAAATCCGCGGGCTGCAGTATAATAGTCGAGCAACCTGCCGCTAGTAATAGAAATAAAATAAGAATGAAGTTTTTCATAGTGGTCCTTCATTTTGTGTTGTAGAATGTCTGTACATATGCCCGGTTATCTTTTGAGATCAATCTACAGCTAGCATTAAATTTTGTATGCAGTGTTTTTTTACAAAAGAATGTGGTTGGTTTTACGGCAAGGATAGAGTTGGATATTTACTTCAATCAATTATCAATATTTTTCGATCAAGTCATTATCAATTGCATAGCGTATTAACTCAGCTGTGGATTTGATGTTTAATTTCTCTTGGATTCTTGTTTTATATGAAGCAATTGTATTTACACTTAAACCTAGTATTTCACCAATCTCTGTTATTTTATTTCCCTTTGCCAGAAGCCTAAGCACTTCAAATTCTCTATTGGATAACATTTCGTGAGCTGGGTTTGGTCCATATTTTTCCGCCCGCAGAAATAGATTCTCGATTAATTCTGTTTTCAAATATTTTCCTCCCTTTTCAATTTTCCGGATTGCTTCCATTATTTCAATTGGCTTTGCACTCTTACTTATATAACCATCCGCTCCTAAACTAATTGCTCGTTTGGCAAATTTTTCTTCCGGATAAATGCTGAATATCAAAATTTTGATTTTAGGAAAGCGCAGTTTTATATCTTTTACAAAATCCAATCCGCTTTTGTCTGGGAGAGAAATATCCATCATCAAAAAATCAATTTTCTTTTCTTTCAAGACAACATCTAGCTCACTGATGCTAGATGCTTCTGCCACAACCTTTAAGTCTTCATGCTTAGCGAATATTTTTTTTAACCCTTCTCTTATGATTTCATGATCATCAGTAATTACAATATTCATCGTAAACCTTTCTTAAATTTTATCGAGCGGAATCAGCAAATGAATTGTTGTTCCTTTACTTTTAATACTTTCGATTTTCAATTTTCCGTTAAGGAAAATAGCGCGTTCCTTCATTCCAAGGATACCCATCGAGTTTACTTTCAAATCGTTTTTCTCTTCCAATCCTTTTCCATTATCGGAGATGATGATTTCAAGATTATTGATCAATTTATTTATTGAAATGTTGATTTCCGTAGCATCAGCATGTCTCAGAACATTTGTTATTGCTTCCTGTATAATTCTGAACAATGCGACATTTTTTTCATCGCCGAAATTGAAAGATTCCAAAACCGAGTTGAAATTGCATTTAATATTACTCATCCTTTCAATTTCACGGCAATATTCCTGAACCGCCGGAACCAATCCTAAATGATCTAAAACATATGAGCGCAGACTACCGGAAATATTTCTTACGGCTTGAATCCCATTATCAACAAATTTCTGAACTGAATGAAGTTCATCTAATATTTCATTTACAGAAGGTTTTTTATTCTGCTCTAATAATTCTGCGAGCAGTGAGACATTTAAGTTGATTCCCGTGAAAAGTTGGCCTAACTCATCATGAACTTCCCGTGCGATCCTTTGCCTTTCAGTTTCCCTTGCATATTGTAATTGAACAGCAAGATTTCTTAACTCGTTTTCTGAGTTTCGGATTTGCTTTTCTGCTTTGCGTAATTGATCGTAGTTCATTGATTTTACAAGCGAGATAGAAGCGCTTCTTGCAAATGCGCTAAGCAGGCTAACATCATCCCTACTAAATCCTTTACTAGTCAGTTTATTATGTATTTCAAAAAATCCAATCAGGTCTCCATCTGAATTATACAATGGCACCGAAATAGCTTGCTGAATTTTGTACTTTTCAACAAGTTCATTATCAATATCATTGAGATTTTCTGCGTTAGCGAAAATTGCTTTATCTCCCACATTAGAGAATTTTTTTATTATAGAATCGTCTGGGACATATTGTTTTTCAAAATATTCCCAGTGATTTTTATGATAATATCTGTTAACAACAAATTTATCCTCGTTCCAAACACAAGCATAACCTCCTTCAGCATTTGCAATTTGAATGCTTTCAGTCACTAGGGAATCAAGAATTTGATTTATTTCCAGTGATGAATAAAGCTTTTCTCCTATTCGTAACAATGTGTTAATTGTCTCTTCATATTTTTTTCTGTCATCTATATCATAGCACGATCCAAGATAACCGGCAAAATTATTTTCCATGTCGTAATACGGCATACCAAAATCGATCATCCACCTGTATTCATTGAATGAATTCTTCAATCTATATTCTAAAACAAAATCCTTTTTTTGGCGGAACGATTCATAATATGCACTAACCACCTGTTCTTTTTCATCGGGATGAAGATTTGAAGCCCAGCCATCGCCAATTTCTTCCATAATATTTTTGCCTGTGTACTTCAGCCAAGCCTCGTTAAAATAATTACACTTACCATCAACACCAGAAATCCAAACGGGAGTTGGAAATCCATTCAGCAATTTCAAATAAAAATCCCGTGAATTTTTAATTTCTTCTTCAATCTTTTTTCTCTCTGTAAGATCACGCACTACTTTTAGAAAGCTATATACATTTCCTTCTTCATCGCGCAATGCAGCAATCAAAACATTCGCCCAATACAAGGAACCATCTTTCCTGAATCTCCAGCTTTCCTCTTCATAACTTCCCCTTTCTATTGCAATCTTCAAATTAGTTTCTGGTTTCTTAAGATCGATTTCTTCCTTTATGTAAAACAAAGAAAAATGCTTCCCAATAATTTCTTCTGCTAAATATCCTTCTATTATTTCTGCACCTTTATTCCACGAAATAATTTTTCCTTCTAGATCTAAGATGAATATTGCAATGTCTTTTACGCCATTAACAAAAACCTCAAACTGATTTTGCAATTTTGATTTTTCACCCTCTGCCTCATATCGTTTTTTCAAATTTGTTACAATACTTTTTCTCCAGATAATTATAAGTATGATTGCAAAAAACAAACTCAATGAAATAACTGCAAGAATTACTAGTCTAGCAAGATCATTTACCGGTTCATAAAATTCCGATTTATTTATTTTGGTTATTAGAGTCCACGTAGTTGACGGAACATTCTGAATAAGAGCAATTACTTTATCGTTTTTATAATCTACTCCTTCAATAAATCCTTTTTTTGATTTTATTGAATAAGTTTCAATCAAAGCTTTTCTGTTGCCATCCAACTTTTCACTATCAGTTAGATACTTGGGCTTATTTAAATAAACAATTGAATCGTTGAACGCCTTAACCAGCACAGACTCCAGGGTTTCAGATTTTGCAATATTAAGATTCATAATAGAATCAAAAACCTTATCGGCTTTTACAGAAAGAACCAAAACATTTGTCTTTTGTTTTAATCCCTTTGGATTGCTATTTAATGGCACATAAAATTTAATATTTTCTGCCGTTTCATTTTTTTCATCGGAGTCTGAAAATAAAATTGAGTCGGCAGTTATGCAGGATCTGCATAAAAGTGTGTCTTTGTCATTCAAGAGGAGATTGTTGTAATTGCTTTTATAAATAATTCTCACCGTACCGTCTACAAGAGTAATATCATCATACTGATATAGAACATGTAATGCTTCAAACCATTTTTTTAATTCGGGCAAATTATCTGGAGTGTTATATAAAGCTGCAAGCCGACCAATCAAAGGCGAGTTAACCTTAATTAACTCCAATTGATTTCGTCTTCTACTAAGCCAGTCGTTGATTTGTGTTTTTTTAAAGTCTGAAATTGACGCAATGAAATCAAAACGCTCATCAGCAATATTCTCTTTTTTAAAATTGTAATACACAATTCCGGCTATTACGAACAGAGAAGTTGTAATTATATAAACAGTAGCTAAAACGATTAGTGAACTATGTGAAAACTTGTATCGATGAATACTGCGAAAAAAGTTCATCGCATGACTTTCTTCTTTTGCTTAAAAATAAGAACTCAATGCTGCTTATTCCATTATACAAATCACAAAGTGATTCTGGACAAATAAAAACATTTTTTATATATAATTCCAATTATGCCAAAGAATATAAAATGATATGCCTAATTTATTATTAAACCAATTTTATGTTTGATTTTT
>DAIEQP010000155.1 GCA_027347805.1 Ignavibacteria bacterium
GCATTTTGATAAAATGTAACTTCATATGCTAAAATTTTACCATCATTTGTTAAACCAATTTTATAGTCGGAAGAATATGGATGACGCTTTCCTGTTAATTTAATATCTTCCTGGCGATTTAAGACTAGTTTAACCGGCTCATTTAATTTATATGCAGCAAGAGCAGCCATACACGCCCAAGGCGTTGCCTGATCTTCCTTTCCACCAAAACCGCCGCCAAGTCTTTGAACGTCAACCTCCACTTGATGCATTGATAATCCAAGTATTTTTGCAGCCATTCGCTGAACATTTGTTGGACCTTGGGTAGCTGACTGAATTTTAATTTCTCCGGTACCGGTTGGAATTGCAAGCGCTCCCTGTGTTTCTAAATAAACATGTTCCTGTCCTCCACTATCAACTTGTCCTTCAACAATAAGATCACAGTCATTCCATACCTCATCAACATTACCTAGCTCAAATTTCCTCGGAGGAATTATCAGCAAGTTTTTCTCAGCGGCTTCCCGGGGATCAAGAACAGGGTGTAGTTTCTCATAAATTGCTTTAATTTTTTTTGTTGCAGTATAAGCGTTTAGATATGTATCAGCCACAACAACAGCGATTGGATGCCCAATGTAATGTACTTCTTCTTCGGCCAATAGATTTTCATCAGGAATAATTCCACCAATCTGATTTTCACCGGGAATATCTTTATATGAAAATATTCCCGTTACCCCTTTTGATTTTAATGCTACTGAAAAGTCAATTTCTAAAATTTTTCCGTGTGCTATTGGTGAACAATAAATACATGCAATTTTTGTGTTTGCCGGATAACTGAGATCATCAATAAATTTTGACTGCCCTTTAACATGCAGAATAGAATCGTAATTTTTCATAACAATTCCTCCGCATTAAGCTGCTTGGGAAAGAGCATCAGAAAATGAGAATAAATTAATTGCCTCAATAAAAGTTTTTTGTATTCAGCAGATCCGCGTGCATCACTAATGGGAGAAATTTCGTCCATTGCTATCAATGCAGCAGATTTAATATTCTCACAAGTAACTTTCTTGCCATTCAAATATTCACAAGTTTTATTTAAACATAACGGTACCGGTGCTACGCCTCCGGCAGAAAGACCGACACAATTGATTCTATTTTTTGACATTGTAAACGCAATTGTTGAGTTCACACTTGCTATATCCAGGTGAGTTCTCTTTGAAACTTTTTCGTAATTAAAATAGAATTTCTTTGGAGGGATCGGGATTGTAATCCATTCTATAATTTCATTTTCCTTTTTATTTAATCGCTTATAACCTTTATAAAACTCATGCAAAAAAAGTGATCTTTTTTTCTTTCCATTTTTAAGATGCAGTTCAGCATCAAGCGCCATGAAAATATTAGTAAGATCACCAATTGGAGATGCATTAACTAAATTACCTGATATTGTTGCCCTGTTACGAATTGGCAAAGAACCAAATAACTGCAATTGATTTCTTAGAGTTGGGAAGTGTTTATAAATTACATGCGATTCAATAATGTCCTGAACAGTTGCAGCTCCCCCAATTCTAATTTGATTTTTCGTCTGTAAAATTTCTTTTGAAATATTTTCTTGTGAAATAAAGTCCGCACTTGATTGAACGATATCTTTCCATTGTTGAACATATAAGTCAGTTCCACCGCCTATCATAAATTGATTATTTCGAACAATTCGTTTTTGAGTTTTTATACTTTTCAATTCTCCAGCAATCGAAACAAAATATTCGGGTATAAATTTGCCAGTTACAAGTTTATCAAAATGATTTTTCCGAGGAGCTAATCCTTCATATACATTAATAGATTTTTGAGTTGCTCGAATGATTCCAGTGTATCCAGTACATCGGCAAATGTTTCCGCCCAAAGCTTCAATAGCATCATCAACATTTTGTATAACTGAGTTAATAAAATATCCTGTCATCGAAATCACAAAACCGGGAGTGCAAAATCCGCACTGTGTTCCACCTTCTTCTACAAATGCAGCCTGAATTGGAGATAATTCTATTTGATTCAAACCTTCAATTGTAACAACATGTTTTGCATGAATATCCCCAATTGGTACCAGGCAGGAATTTATTGTCTTGTAAAAAACTTTTTCATTTTTTAACTCGCCTAGCAATACAGTGCAGGCACCGCAATCACCTTCGCGGCAACCTTCTTTAGTACCAGTCAATTTATTTTCTCTTCGTAAAAAATCGAGAAGTACAGTTGTGGGAGGCAGATCAGTAGTAATTTTTTGGTCGTTCAGAATTAGTTCGATCATTTTAACCTCGAGGATTCTAATCCTTCGATTTGTCCATATTTTTTTAAGAACATTCTTACTAATCACAAATTAACGTTTTGCAATGGCGAAATCAAAAACTTAATTTGGCTGAGAAAATGTAAAAGATTATGACTATTAAAAATAATTGGGAAAAGAATTTAATCTTTCTGTGCGTTAGCCAATTTTTTTACAGGGCTGGGTCCAGAAGTTTACTCCCTTTTCTGCCGCTATATATTAAGAGTTTTGGTACAATAAACAATTCACAAGCTGCCGTTTGGAGCGGGTGGATTCTCTCAATACCTTTTATTGTTTCGTTTTTAACAACCCCATTTTGGGGAAGCATCGGTGATAAATATGGGAGAAAATTAAGTGCAATACTTGCTGTAACTGGATTCATTCTTTCACAATACGCAATGGGATTGGCAACATCGTTGACATTTCTTTTACTCGCTTCTTCTTTGCAGGAAATTTTAGGCGGAGCATATCCGGCTGCTGTGTCATTAACTGCTGCTAACTCTCCAAAAGAAAAAACAACTGACACGCTCAGCTATCTTCAATTTTCAAATGCACTTGGAAATATCGCAGGTCCGATTTTAGGAGGTTTACTTGCTGATGCGTTTGGTTTCAGAATGGTTTTCTTTATAGTCGCTACTTCTGTTTTAGTATTTAGTTTCCCAATCCTTTTCCTAATTGACGAAAATGTTGTTTCGAAAGAAAATCAGTTTCACTCAATGGTTAAAAATTTGCGTTACTTTATCCAAAGGAAAAACTTAATTCTATACGCAATTTTATTACTTGCCTACACATTAAGCATTACAATAATGAGACCTAGCTTTGCTTTGTTTGTACAATCAAATTTCAACGAATCAAAAAATTATGCATCTACAGCAGGAATCCTGCTTGGAATTTTAGGTGTGGCAAGTTCGATATCCACTTTATTCTTACCTTGGCTAAACAGAAAATTTAATATTGAGAAAAATATTTTTGTAACTTTTATTTCTGCCGGAATACTATTCTTATTTCTTCATCTCCCATTTAATATTTATTTGTTTGCTATCATTATTTTCTTAACCGGAATATTTACAGGAATAATTTTACCATTGGTTTATTCGCTTATAAGTTTTGAAACATGTTCTAAAAGAAAGGCTGGAGTAATGGGTATTGGATCAAGCTTTCAAATGATTGGAAACCTTTTGGGACCAGTTGTTGCCGGTTATTTAGTCTTTGCTTTCGGAATAGGCTTTCCATTTATAGCCAGTGGAAGTATATTGCTTATAGCAATTTTTATTTACAAAAGAATGGTTTGATCAATGAGATATTTGCACACAAAGTTAATTCTGATTTTAGTCACCTTCAGCATGATTCAGCTTAATGCACAAAGTCAAAAGAATATTGATTGGAAACCGTTTGAATTTCTGATTGGATCATGGACAGGTGAAGGAGGCGGAAAGCCTGGTGAAGGTAAAGGAAATTTTTCTTTTGACTTTGATCTTGATAAAAATGTATTGATCAGAAAAAACCATAACGAAATACCTGCTTCAGAAAAGAGCCCGGCTTCAATTCATAACGACTTGTTGATTGTTTACCCTGATGGAAATGATTCGTTTAAAGCAATCTATTTTGATAATGAAAATCATATTATCAACTACTGTGTTAAATCTAATCCTGAAAGCCTAATTTTCGAAAGCGAAAAAAATAATTCAACACCCAGGTTTAGATTAACCTACACAAAGTTATCACCGGAAAAAGTTAACATACTTTTTGAAATTGCTATGCCGAATAACCCCGATAATTATTTCAAATACCTGGAAGG
>DAIEQP010000159.1 GCA_027347805.1 Ignavibacteria bacterium
ACATTTCTATTGACACTTCTGAATACAGAAGCTAATGATGCCTGATCGTTAAATGCAGCTCCTTTTGCATAATGATTCCAAAGAATAACAGGACGGGCTTCCTGCCAGTTTTCTTCCGGTACAAATATGTCTTTAAATATTTTCTCAGCTTTTTCAGTCACCTTTTCGAAAAATGTCTGTTCCCTTTCTCTATATTCAGTTGGTTCTGCGTGATATAATTCACCAGGATTTAGAGAAATATTTTTATTTACTTCACCTTTTATCCTATTGTCAGAATAGATTTTGCTTTTGATTTCCCCATTTCGGCTATAATAAGACTCTGATAAAAACTGTTCATCAAGATTTATTTTATAGCTTTGAGTTCCAGTAAGAATAACCCTATCTCTAGTCTTTACCCAATTAGTTTCATCCTGAAGATCAATGTATGTATAACCAAGAGCTTTTATTCCATCAACCAGTTCTATAAGTAAATCAAGGTCTAAAAATTCATGGAAAAAGCATGATGCAAATCCATCTCTAACATATAAATTAGTTTTTGCACCTTTAATAACGTTTCGAACTGCTGTGCGGCTTACATTTATATCATTATCAAGCGGTATGTATCCCAAATTTTCAGGATAAATTTTTTGTCCAAATAAATCCTTATAGATGATATAAGGAAAGTACTGGCTATGTTCAAAATCTTCAATTGCTACTCTTTGTTCCATAGCAGAACTAAAATATTTTGCCACTGTTGAATAGAGCTTAAAAGAACCGGTATAATGAGGAGTTTCCCAAATTATCGGGTATAGTCCATTTTTCATTAATTCCTGAATACCGGATTCAAGCTTATTCGATATTCCTCCAATTGTCTCATCTTTTATTGGTTTGTTTGTCTGCTCATCCCAAAATTCGAAATCACTTGCTGATACTCCTTTGTACTGATGAGTTACTCCATGCATCACAAGAGAACCGCCGTTTTTAACCATATATTTAAGTGCATCAACCAGATCCGGTTTATCAGACATACTGATTCGGGTCTGAGAAAATGGATCTACATAGAAAGGAATAACTCCAACTAAAAATGGTATGCCTCTCTGCGAAAGTATATCTGCTATTTCCCTCAATTTATCGGAATTGTCCATCGGACTTATATCTTCAATTCTAATAAGCGCGGAATGAGATTCTTCATGCTGCTCGCCAAGAATATCGTGAAGCATATCAGCAAACAAAAGATATCTGTCATTTTCAGTTGCATAAGCAAACGGAGAATCTGCGAACAACATGAAATTTTTTGATTTGATTATATAAGGAGTTTCTTTTTTCTTCTTTGATGAATATGCATTTGCTAAAACCTGGACGGATTTTTTATCTGCAATTTGAATTAAGCTGGTATGATCATCTCCTTTTGTAAAAACTTTCTTTCCCAATTTAACCATATCAAAACCGGAAATAGTATCACAGCTGCTGACTGTAAATCCAAAAAGTTTTTTCAAATCGTAATTTCTTGAAAAGTCAATTATACCAGTATTCAACCATATAACTTGTTTAGATGTACTTACTACATCATTAAGAAATAATTTGGGGGCACTATTTTTTAAGCTGTATCCTATATAAAAAGTGAAATCGTAGTTCTGGATTTCATTTCTTGTATATTGATTTACTCCTTTTATCGTCGTCTGAGTGTTGAAATGCCCCATAAGCTCGCCAAGCTGTCTTCCGTCAGCCATAGCAAATGTATTTATATCGGAATTGCCTTCAACCAGGATCAATACTTTTTTAGTCTGAACCTGGAAAGAATAAATAGAGCTGTTCAGAATAAACAAAAAAGTAGCAGCTGCAATCAGTGTGAATTTAATTGTTCTGCTATGAAGAACTTTTATTAAAAAATTCATAAAACTATTTTCTTTTTTTAGGTATAAATTCTTTTACTTTGATTTTTGACATCGAAAAATAATTCTTGATAATTTGAATAGAGCGTTTTGCCGCAAACCCGTCACCATACGGATTTACTGACGATGCCATTTTATTATATTCTGATTTATTGCGTAATAATTTATCAGCAGTTTTAAAGATTGTTTTCTCATCTAATCCAACCAGTTTAACCGTGCCATATTTTACAGCTTCAGGCCTTTCTGTTACTTTTCTCAACACTAAAATAGGAATTCCAAAATATGGACCTTCTTCCTGAACTCCGCCGGAATCAGTTACAATAAGATGTGACTTAGACATTAGATTTACAAAATCCTGATAATCAAGCGGTGCAATCAGAAAAACATTATTAATATTTTCCAAAGTATCGTGAACAACTTCTTTAACAATCGGATTGAGATGAACCGGAAAAACGAAGTTCATATTTGGATATTTTTCAGCAAGTTTCTTAATTGCAAGACAGGCGCCCCGCATCGGTTCTCCCCAGTTTTCTCTACGATGCATTGTAATTAAAACTATTTTTTTCTTTTCTGCTGTTATTTGGTTCAACAATCCATCATTATATTCATAATTTTTCTGCATTGAAATTTTAAGAGCATCAATAACTGTATTCCCGGTAATAAAAACATTTTCAGAAGATATATTTTCTTTGAGCAAAGCTTTTTTTGCAGTATCAGTTGGTGCAAAATGAATATCAGAAATTGAACCTGTAAGCCGTCTGTTTATTTCTTCAGGGAATGGATTTGCTTTATCATTGGTGCGGAGACCCGCTTCAACATGTCCAACAGGTATTCTGCGGTAAAAAGCAGCTAAGCTTCCAACAAATGTTGTTGTAGTATCTCCCTGAACAAGCACCATATCCGGAGCTTCTTTTGCAAGAACTTCATCAAGTTTTTCTATAGCATTCTTGGTTAACGTAGCTAAAGTCTGGTTTGGCTGCATTATATTAAGATCATAATCAGGGTTAATCTTGAAAACACTTAATACCTGATCCAGCATCTGTCTATGCTGCGCTGTAGCAATTGTAATTACTTTAAAAAATTCTTTTTCTTTTTTTAACTCCAGTATTATAGGAGCCATCTTTATTGTGTCTGGTCTGGTTCCGAAAATAACTGCAATTTTCTTGATCTCTTTTTTCATTTGATCTTTCTTTATTTTGAATTTGAACTCATCTCTAATAACTACACTGTTTTGGTTTCAATTCTTTTTGAAAATATAGAATAAACTTCTTAATAACTTATTGTCACAAATCATCAAGGAAGGTGTCTTTTTTATAAAATACCGGCAAAACAAACAAAACTAAATTCCATTTTGAATTGAAATTTATGAAATGAATCGAAACTAGAAAAATAACAGCTTATTACTAAACGAATTAATGTTGTTAAAATATTTTAAAATATCCTTCTATGGTTTTACAAGGGCAAGCTAACAGAACATTTATGAATACTGTACAAATTAAAGCCCGGTGAATGCCGGGCTTTTTATTTCATTTCAAGTATTATGATTTGGCAATTTCAACAATAGGACGTTTGCCTTTTTCTTTATTCAATGTTTTCAACACCAAATCAGCATCCCTTTTATCAACATTAAAGAAAGAAAATGCGTCTGAAAGCTGGAGACCGGAAATCTTTTCTTGAGGGATTCCGGTTTGCTTCTGAAGCATTTTTAGAAGTGACTTTTTATCATAATCATCTTTTTTACCATATGCTAAAAACATTCTTGTCTTGCCTTTCTCTTCAAAAGAAGATTTACCATAACCATCTTTTCCTCTTCTTTCATCTTTCCGGCCTTTTCCAAATTTATCATCCCGGTCTTTTCTTCCTTTTTTATCAAACCTGTCTTCTCTATCAAATCTATCCTTTCTTTCAAATCTGTCAGATCTATCAAACCTGTCGGATCTATCAAATCTTTCAGATCTATCACTTCTTTCAAAACGATCTTTTCTATCTCTTCTTCTGCCTCTATCAGGTAATCTTTCTTCTCTTTTACGTTCATATAGATCATGAACTTTTGCGTAACTTTTTTCTTCAAGTTCATCCTGGAAATTATACTTTACCAATGCAGCAACAACTTCTTCAGCATTATTAGTCCGAAGCAGTTCCTGAGCAAGTATTATGTAATTGTTTCCGGTTCCATACTCAATCAAAGAATTAACTTCTGAAATAATCTTAGTTTTCTTAAAGCCAATAACTTCTTCAACCTGCGGAATTCTTTTCTTTTTGATTTCAGTCTTAGTAATATCTTTAATGAACTGGAGTTTTCTGAATTCATCAGGAGTTACAAAAGTAATTGCAGTACCTTCTTTACCGGCACGGCCTGTTCTTCCGATCCTGTGCAGATATGATTCCGGATCCTGAGGTAATGAATAATTAATTACATGCGTCAGTTCTTCAATATCCAGACCTCTTGCAGCAACATCTGTGGCAGCCAGAATGTTTACCTTCTTATTTCTGAATTTATGTAAAATCTTTTCACGTATTGCCTGAGAAATATCTCCATGCAGACCTTCAACATCATATCCTCTGTCCAGCATCTTTGTCGTTACCTGGTCAACATCATTTTTCGTTCTGCAAAAAATCAATCCGTAGAATTCCGTTGTTGTATCAATTATTCTGCAAAGAGCATCAAATTTATCTCCCTCCTTAACTTCAAAATAAACCTGGTCAGTTGACGAAATTGTCTGTCCCGATTTTTTAGTTTTAACAATTTCATGTTTGCCCATGTAATTTTTTGCCAGGCTCATAATTCTAGGAGGCATTGTAGCCGAAAACAGTAGTGTTCTCTTTGTAGAATTAGTTTTGCTCAGTATTTCTTCAATATCGTCGATAAAGCCCATATTCAGCATTTCATCAGCTTCATCAAGAACCACGAATTTTACCTGCTCTAACTGTAGACTACCACGATTTAAATGATCGATTATTCTTCCTGGAGTTCCTACAATTATATCTACACCCTTATTCAGTCTTCTGAACTGAGTTTCATAGGATTGCCCGCCATAAATCGGAACTACGTGAATATTTTTATTCCCTCTTAAAGAATTAATTTCATCTGAAACCTGTATCGCGAGTTCTCTTGTCGGAACTAAAACTAAAGTCTGAACATTGCTTGAATGTGATTGAAGATGATGAAGAATCGGTAAAGCAAATGCGGCTGTCTTCCCCGTTCCGGTTTGTGCCTGTCCAACCAGATCTGTTTTATTCTCAAGAATAAGGGGAATTATTTTATTTTGAATTTCTGTCGGTTCTTCAAAGCCCTTTTGTTTAACAGAATGAATTAACTCTTCCGAAAGCCCTAGGCTTTCAAAATTGTTTGGTGTCATATTAACCTTTTATTGATTATTAAAATTCTGCAGTATTCAGCGATCGGTATATGTAGAAATGAACAAAATGTATACTTCAACAACAACTCTCTAATTACTACTTTACAAAATTACATTGTTTTTAGTCGAAAACATAATTTATAGTGTAAATAATTAAATTACTCACAAAATTGAAATTGCATACTTAACTAACATTCCTGTACACATTACGATTATCAGTACACGTAAATATTTTGGATTGATTTTAAATAAAAAGTGGGAACCCAGCCAGGCGCCAATCGCCTGACCGCCCATCATTACAAATCCAATTATGAATATTACTTTCCCGGCTGTCAAAAAGACAATTAAAGAAGCAATGTTGGTGGCAAAGTTTAAGGATTTTGCAATTGCAGTAGAATGAACCAGTCCTCTTCCTTTTAATGCTACTCCGGCCAGGACAAAAAATGATCCCGTCCCAGGACCAAACATTCCATCATAAAAACCAATTGAAGGAATAACAATATTCTGATATTTATTTCCCGATATTTTTTCTTCCCCCTCTTCAATAGCAGGACGGGGTGAAAAGAGAAAGTAAATTGC
>DAIEQP010000164.1 GCA_027347805.1 Ignavibacteria bacterium
TTTTCTTTAGCTTTTTTATAATCTCCCAATTTAAAGTAGATCCAGCCAATTGTATCGAGGTAAGATGAGTTGCCGGGTTCTTTTGAAATTGCGAGTTTGACCATTTCAAGTGCTTCCTGCAATTTTATTCCTCTTTCTGCAAATGAGTATGCGAGATTATTTAATATGAGCGCATTGGCAGAATCACTTTTAAGTGCAATAGTATACAAAGAATCGGAAACCTGATAATTTTTATTTGTTTCATGTATCAATGCAGCTAAACTTAATGCCTGAATATTTTTCGGGTCTATTGTAAAAACTTTATCAAGAACTTTTAAAGCTTCAGCTTCCTGTTTCAATTGATTATATGTATAGCCAAGAGCTCCAAGTGCAGTAACATCATTGGGATTTATTTTTAATGCCCTCTCAAAATATTCTTTGGCTTTCTCATGAGAATTTACCTGCGAAAGTGACAGAGCATAGATTAAATTGATCGGGAAATCATTTGGAAATTTTTGAACCGCTTTTTCCATAAACCGAATAGCTTCTTTATACTTACGAGAATCAAAAAGCAGCCCGCCCAACCTTGACCATACCTGAGAGTTCCATTCGGCAAGTTCGGTAGCCTTTTCAAAATATTTTGATGCTACAGAATCTTTTTGCTGGCGGATTGCAATTTCACCTAGATATGCCTTAACCTGCCAGTCGGATGAGTCGGCATCGATCGCTTCAAAAATATTTTTTGCAAGTAATAAATTAACAGAATCCTTTTCAGATTCGTCAAGGAATGAAAAACCAATTTTTATTTTTTCTTCAAAGGGAAGTTCTTTTTTCTTAATCAACTTTAGATATTCTTCTGCTGCTTTCTTCATTTCCTTCTTATGAACAAAAACAACACCTTTCATTTCAATCAGGTTCAGATCATTTGGATAACTGACCATCGAAACATCCAAGGTATTTAATGCTTTGTCATACTTTCCGGATTTTATATAAGCTTCGATCAATACTTTCTGCAGATTTAGATCGCCGGGATTGAGTGAAATCAATTCTTCAACTGTTTTAATTGTTTCATCTATATTCCCCATTCTTTCGTTAATATCAACAAGGTGAACCAAAACATTCCATTCAGGCCCGATTAAATCTATAACTTTCTTATATAATGCAAGCGCCTCACTTGGCTTTTTCTGCTCATAAATTTGAGCCAGATTGAAATATGCAGTTGCATTCGTAGAATCAAGGTCAATAATTTTTTTGAATACTACTGTGGAAGAATCTTCCAGATGTGAATTAGTATATATTGAAGCCAGCAGCAATAAATATTCAATATTTTTAGGCTCGCCATTTACAGCTATCTTGGAATAATCAAGTGCAAGAGCAAGTTTGTTTAATCGGAAATAATTTTTTGCAATTGAATTGGCAATACCAGGTCTCTGATCATATTTATAAGCAATAAGGTATTTTTCATTTGCCTCATTGATTAATCCTTTAGTCTCAGCTATTGAACCGTCAATAAAATTTTCTGCGGCAAGTTGCTTTGCGTTTATAACCGGCTCTTCCTGAACTTTAGCAGTTTCTTTAACCAACTCAGATGAACATGCAACCAGGAAATTTACCACGAAAAGAATGTATATAAGATGCTTCATATTTCTCTTTAATTTGCTGCAAAAAATAAACTTAAACACTTTTAATAACAAGGGAAAGAATTGTTCTGTGCTGCTCATTTATCTATCTTTGCAAAAAGTTTTCGGTTATGCAGAGTTTCGATTTAGCAATAGCATATAAATGGGAATATGATGAAGAGTTTGTTGAATTGATCGAGCAAATTTTTCAATCGAATGGTTTTTCTACATATCTGATCAAAAATTCGAATGTCACAGAAGTAATTGATGATCTTGAAAACAGGAGATTATCTTTTAAGGCTTTTCTTGACCGAGCTTCGGATGAAGATCCTGAGTTCATGCCGGTTTCTCAAATATTGAGTAGAAGAAAGACCCACATAATTAATCCCCATGAAAAAGTGATTCAATCGATAGATAAAGCCGCAATGCATAATACCCTATTGAGCAAGAAATTCAAACTTCCGTTAACATTTATACTTCCTCCATTTAACCAGAATTTCCGTCTACATGTACTCGAAAGAGATCTAGATTATCTTCATAGACCATTCATAATCAAGCCTTCATTTTTCAGCGGCGGAGGCGAGGGAGTAATTACAAATGCGAATTCACTTTCGCAGATTCAAAAAGAAAGAATGAAAAGTCCGACAGAAAAATATTTAGTGCAGGCTAAAATCCGGCCGAGAAAAATTAGGGGTAAAAGAGCATGGTTCAGGTTATTTTGGGCATTCGATAAAGTCATTCCAACCTGGTGGGATGATAACACGCATATTTATTTCCCGGTATCATCAGCTGAAATAACCAAGTATAAACTTCAGCCATTATTAAGAATAACAAAAAAATTAGCTAACATCACCAAACTGGATTATTTTTCAACTGAGGTTGCATTAACAAGAGATCATAAATTTTATTTGATTGATTACATCAATGATCAATGCGATATGAGGTTGAAATCCAATCACCCTGATGGTGTGCCTGACGAAGTAGTTAAATTATTTATTACCAGAATGCAATACCTGGTTTCAAAACTTTAAAAATTCATATCATCTTCAATCGATTCAAGAATATTCAAATAACTGATATATCTTTCCCTGTTAACATTTCCATTTTCAACTTCCTTTATTATTGCGCATCCGGGTTCGTGATGATGAGTGCAGGTGCTAAATTTGCAATCATTTATATATGGTCCAAAATCTTTAAAATAATGTCCAAGGTCTTCTTCTTTAATTCCATACGGATCAATTTCTCTAATCCCTGGCGTATCAATCACAATTGTATTTTCATCAATCTTTATTAATAAACTTGTAACAGTTGTATGTTTACCTTTGGATGAGAAATCGCTTATCTCACCAATCTTTAATTGGAGATCCGGAAAAAGTTTATTAAGAATTGACGATTTGCCTACTCCTGACTGACCCCAAAACAGGTTTATTTTTCCCTCAAGATTTTTTTTTAGATCATCAAACCCGATATTTTCTTTAATGCTTGTTTCGAAAACACTATAACCCATTTCCTTATACATTGCACTAAATGGTTCATAAGTTTTTTCTGGATCAAGATCGATCTTATTTATTATGATGAATGGATTAACATGGGAACTTTCGGCTGCAACAATGAACCGGTCAATTGATCTGCTGTTAAACTTCGGGTTTTTGCAACTTGCTACTACAACAAGGTTATCTACATTTGAAGCAATTTTCTGTTCAAGTCTCTCACCGCGTGTACCAAAACCTTTTATCCGGGGTGCTTTTCTTGAAATATAATTTTTTCTTGGTAAAATTTTTTCAATAACACCTGTTCCATCTTCATTTAATTCATACTCAACAACATCTCCAACAACTACAATATCAACCTCGTAAAGTTTATCTTTTTTTAGGTTGTAATCTTTTTGAAATTTTCCGCGGAGTGAACAACGAATAGAATTATTCCCTTCATTAAAAAGGTAGTAATCTTTACTTTCTATTTTGTAAACTAATCCTTTAATAAATAACTCCTTTAAAACAGAAAAGCACCTCAAAAATAAGGTGCCTTTCTTGATCAGTCAATTTATTAAATCATAAAACATATTTTATTGTTGTAATCAAATTAGAGACTGCAATTGTTTGATATGTTCTTGATTCTCCATTTCCATAATTATCCCCAAAATCTTTCCACCAGCCATATGCAATACCAACATTAAACTGAAGACTCTTTGTAAGATTATATCCAAGTCCGCCGGTTAAATATTTCTTATCGTATTCAGCAGGATCATCTTTAAATGGCGAAGGTTTATACATGAATCCTGCTCTTAATATCAACTGTGTTCCGGGCACAAAAAATTCTCCGCCAAGATTTAAGTTAATTATTGATCTCATCAAAGATTGAATCTGCTGATTCTTCTGATTTCTCGTTGAATTATTAAAGCCGGATGAAAATTCAAGTGTTGTATAATCAGTAAATTTTGCATTGGCACAAACCGCATAATTTTTATCTTGATAAGATATTCCAACGCCATATTCGTATGGTGTTGATACATCATATTCAATTTTATTATCACCCGAATCATAATCCCAAATTTTACCTGTTCCGAATTTACTTTCACCGGTTACATAATAATTTTCTTTGATTGTATAAGTTCTTGGAAACTGAATCGTGAATCCTGCAGATAAATTTTCATTAATCTTCGCAATCATACCAAGATTTAAATCCCAGCCTGAAATATCCCAGTTTAATTTATCTGTAGTGTAGAAGGATCTGAAATCAGCAGAAAGTGGTTCAACCGGATCCAGCAAAACTGATGCAGGATAATTATTCTTAGTGTCTTCCTCAGCATAGTTCTGAGTTTTTTCAAGACTTCCGCTAATTATATTCAGAGTTGCGCCAACAAAAATATCTTTTTCAATTTCCATTGCACCGGATAGGAACCAGCTGTTTAATCCGCCTTTCTGAGATATATTGCCGCTCTGATTTAATCCACCTCTGACAACAGTTGTATCATATAGATATTTATTGTTTTTATCATACAACGGATAACTCAAAGCTAATTTAAATGCCAGGTCATCATTGTAATATGCTAAATCCTGAATCATTGAACTATTGTTTGGATTGAATCCGTTGAAATTAAGTGTGCGATTGAAATCCTTTAATTGATTATAACCAAATGCAAGTGAAAAGCTACCTCTTGTAGTTGGGAATGGAGCAATAAATCCAACATGGTTCCATTTTGTTGAACCTAGATTTTGAGATGAATTATTATTGAAAAAATTGGCATCGTTCTTAAATGAATTAAAATTCAGACCAAAATCGAGTTCACCTTTTTTAATCAATGCAATTCCCGCCGGATTTAATAACGAAGAAGATAGATCACCGGGTAATGTGATATTTGCATTTCCCATTCCGATTGACC
Organism: Ignavibacteria bacterium; assembly: GCA_027347805.1. GTDB lineage: Bacteria > Bacteroidota > Ignavibacteria > Ignavibacteriales > Melioribacteraceae > Stygiobacter. The sequence goes on from DAIEQP010000164.1 coordinate 4,981, forward strand.
GAGCGCTGGTAATAATTCCATCATCAGTAAGTCTTAGTGCGTCATTGAAATTTTGAGCTAACAATACATTAGCAAAAAGGAATGAAAACACAATGATCACAAATTTCTTTTCTTTTTTCATGTTCCCCTCACCTTTAATTTATTATCATTATAAGTTTTTTATCGAGTGCGTTCACCACCGCCAGAGCGTGAACCACCGCTACTACTGCCACCACTAGAACGTGAATCTCCTCCACCTGAAGATCTTGAATCACCGCCGCCAGATCCTCTTGATGGAGATTCTGACCTAGGAGAAGAACTCGGGGATGAATTATAACTTCTTTCACTTCTTGGAACATAAACAGGTTGTGATCTTTCACTTCTTACTTCGCTTCTGCCGCTTCGAGATTCTCTGCTGCCAGATGTATTTCCGCTATTTTCAGATCGCGACCTGCTTCTAATTTCAGATGTATTCCCAGATGAATTATTTGCACCGGTTTTATTTAATCTATCACCTGATGATGACGAACTCGATCCTGAATTTCTGCTGCCTACCCTTGCTTTCTGCAAGTCAACATCCAGCCCACGATCTCCCCGTTCTCTACGAATAGAAGATGATCTAGTACCGCTACCGTAATCACGGAATGGTGTACCTCTACCACCTCTTTCAAAATCGTTATCTCTTGATCTTGATTTTACATATCCACGATATTTGCCGTGATCATATCCATTTCCATAACCGCCGCTACCGTTATAATACCATGGATATCCGTTATATACATGTGGTCCGTAATACCCCCAAGGATAGTAATAACCAGAAGATATGTAATCATAATCCCAATACCATGATCTGTAAGGATAGTAAGATCCCCACCAAGGAAACAGATCGGAAGTTACCCCAAGATACATTGATGAGGGATAATAACCGAATAAGAATCTTCTGTAGCCGGTATTATAATCGTTATAATAATCATAGTAAGTTGAATCATCATACGCATAAGCTGATGAATCTGCATCATCATAATTTACTTCATCTTCATAGGTATATTCCTGCGTATGTCTTGAATGCAATGCAAACTGAGTATAACACCCGCTTAACCATACCAAAGGAAGAAAAAGTAAAAGTCTAATTATTGTTTTCATAAGAACCTCTAAAAGTTCGATTGTTATCTCCCAAAAATTATACCGAAATACTTAAAGAAAGAAAGGCAAAAATGAATGAAAAAATTTTTGATGTATAGTAGTCTGGACAGAACTGTAATGTAATTAGGACAATTTAGAACAGGGCCTTAACATATTCCACAAAAATTCCTCTATCGGCTTTATTACTGTTAAGTTTTTTATTCTCTAGCATATCTCTAAAATTCAAGCCAAGTGTGAAGCCATCTGAAACAGACCAGCGGAATCCCAAATTCAAATAACCATTTCCGTTTCCAAAAGAAGGAGCGGAATTATCATTAAACGCCATATTATATTCGCCAATAAAAGAAACTTTTGAACCAATAGTCTTTTCGAAACCAATACCTAGATTCAAATCTTTATCATCATCTTCCCTTTCAAGAGAATAATTTATCACTCCATGAACACTTAGGTAACCAAGCAACTCAAAATTTTTGGCGGCAGCTACAAAAAAACCAGGGGACTTAATTTCGTATCTTTTCGAATCTTCATCATAGAATCCCTTACCTTGAGAATCGAAACCCACTGTAAAAGCAGGCAGCATTTCTGCTTCATCGATAATTCTTGCTCTAATATTAATAGCAGGTAACTTATACCAATCAATTTTTCCTGTACCAATCACATTGCTTCCACCGTACGAAATTCCAAAACTTATTCCATCAAAAACACCAACTTCAATTTTACTAACTACAACCCCAAAAGGCATAACATCCATCGAAACAGCTGAGAAGCCGCGGCTTAGAATTCCCGCACTTGGAAGATCTATAAGATATCGATATTCATACTTTGCACTTGTTCCACTGGTACCTTGTGAAAAAACCAAATTTGTTATAAGCAGCAGAACAAAAAATCCGAAGGGAATTCTTTTCATATTTATCTCAGCTTAAATTACAAACACAAAATAGAAATAATTTTATACTTAATCAGTTGAATTTATTTTCTTTTGATCGTTGCACCAGTCTTGCTATCCGCCAGAATTATTCCAAGTGAATTCAATCTGTTCCTGATTTCGTCGCTTAATTTATAATTCTTTTCAAGTTTGAGTGTTTCTCTTAAATCAACGAGAAGCTTTAATAAATCCTCTTCCAATGAGGGCTGATTATTTTTTTTCAATTCATCAAAATGAACGATACCCAAAACTTCTTCGGCAGTCTTTTGAAGAAACGATTTCATCTCAATCAAAGATTTTTTGCTAAGCTTTTCATTCTCATCGATGATTTTATTTGCTGAACGTACAAAATCAAATATTACTGCAACTGCCTGAGGAGTATTTAAATCGTCGTCCATCACTTTTTCGAATTCGGTTAAAAAGTTTTGGATATTAAATGAGGGGACATTTCCATTTTCATTATCAAGCAAAAGAAGTTGTTCAATTCTCTCAGCCAGATTTATAATTTTATCAACACCCTTTTGAGCGGAAGTAAGTAACTCATCACTAAAGTTAAGAGGCCCACCGTAATGTGTCTGAGAAAAAAATAACCTTACTGATTCGGCAGAATGCCTGGCAAGAACGTCCCGGGCGGTAAAAAAATTTCCCAAAGACTTTGAAATTTTTTCATTTTGAATATTCAGAAAGCCAAAGTGAATCCAGTATTGAACAAACTGTTTTTTAAAAACTCCTTCACTTTGAGCAATTTCATTTTCGTGATGGGGAAAAATCAAATCATTTCCTCCCGCATGTATATCTATAGTTTCGCCAAGATGTTTAGTGCTCATAGCTGAACATTCAATATGCCATCCCGGTCTTCCCTTTCCCCATGGACTATCCCAGCTTGGTTCACCAGGTTTTGCTTTTTTCCAGAGTGCAAAATCCAAAGGGTTATGTTTTATTTCATTTACATCAACTCTTGCACCGGCTTCAAGTTCATCTAATTTTTTACCGCTAAGTTTTCCATAGCCAGAAAATTTTTTTACATCATAGAAAACATCACCGTCAACATTATAAGCGCTTCCATTCTTTTCAAGATCTTTTATTAGTTCTATCATCTCTTGAACATGAAGAGTAGCCTTTGGATATAAATCGGCTTCACGAACTCTTAATTTCTTAATATCTTCAAAGAAAGCATCCGAATACAAACCGGCAATCTCATCGGCACTTTTATTTGCATCAATTGATTTTTTAATTATCCTATCTTCAATATCAGTCAAGTTCATAACAAATTTTACCTGATACCCTTTAAACTGAAGGTATCTTCTTAGTATATCCGACATTATAAATGAGCGAGCATTCCCGATGTGGAAATAGTCGTAGACTGTTGGGCCGCACATATACATCGTTACTTTTGGAGGATTCAGAGGTCTAAATTCTTCTTTTTTTCGGGTTATTGTATTATAAAGCTGCATTTTTATCCTTAAGAGTCAGTTCAAAAATAGCACTAGCTATTTCTTAATTCAACTAAAGAAGAGGCGATTTTATCCGATTATTAATATGAGAATTTTTTATAAAGAACATTTTTAGACTTTGACATCTTTAATAAACTTTTTATATTAACCCATCAAAAAAAGAATAAAGATGTCTTTAATCTTTTTATCAAGTTTTCAGCAACATAGAAAAAATAATCTAATTCATTGGAGGATTTATATGATCCGTAAATTTACAACAATTCTCTTTTCTGTTCTTCTTATAGCTTCCTCTTTATTTGCTCAAACAGCGGTTAAGTTGAACATTGCTGTGTTTGGTGTTTCACCAAGAGATGCAGCAAAATCTACGACCGACATATATACATATCAATCCACAGGATTGAACAATGTCGGTGTTGGTACTCTCAATTATTTTAAAGCAAGTATCAATGGAAAAAAGTTTGTTAGCCCTGTTTATACATTAACCAGAAAACCATCGGCATCGAAAGCTACTATTGGTACTATCATCGATAAGCAAAATGATTCTACACAAGTTGTTGCTTTTACACCTGATGTTGTTGGTGCCTACGAAGTTACGGTTACAGATGGCGGATATACTTCTGTGGTTGTAATGAATGCTGCAAAATTTTTAGGATATACAAATACAATTGTTAATGGCGTTGATACAAAAGTATCATGCAAAACATGCCATGCAAGCAAAGTCACTTCATTTGAAAAAACAAACCATGCGAGCATGTTTACAAGAGCGATGAATGGAACGCCTGGATTAAGCGGTCCTTCAGATCATTACTCTGTAAACTGTATTAGCTGCCATACTACTGGTTTTGACAAAAGCGCAACAGCTGTAAATGATGGGTTTGATGATTTTACATTTACATTTCCTACTGTTTTAGCTGCTGGTGGTTTCGATAAATTAGTTACCCAATTCCCTGATGCAATGAAGAGAGCTAACATTCAATGTGAATCCTGTCATGGGCCTGCTGGAAGTCATCTCGGTGTTACAACTGACTTCAGAATACAAGCTAATTTTGATGCCGATGTTTGCGCTTACTGCCATGATTCTGGTACACATCATATTTTCCCAGAGCAGTGGGATGGTTCGATCCATGCAGGAGCGACATCATATCCAACTGGAGCTGGTAGAGAATCATGTGTACGTTGCCATACTGGTGCAGGTTTTGCACAATTTGCAGATGGTGTCCCAACTACTGATCCATATTTTGACGTTTCATATTCATCAATTTCATGTGCAGGATGCCACGATCCTCACGATGCTAAAAATGAAAAACAATTAAGAAAAATTGATGGTGGAATATTAGTTTATAATTCAACAACAAAAGGCACCGATGAAACTCCGGTTACCGGAGCTGGATTAGGTGCTTTCTGTATCAATTGTCATCACGGAAGATCGGAACCAATATCTGCTTTAGCAGCAACAACTATATCTACCCGATTCGGCCCACATTATGGTCCTCAGGGAGATATCATAACAGGAAATAACCTTATAGAATTAGGTGGTGTAAAATTAGCCAAGTCAAACCATCTTGGCGCAACTGTTAACGCATGTATCACTTGCCATATGTATACAGGCACTTCAGTTGTTAATAATCAGGTTATGCAATGGGGCGGTCATTCATTCAGCATGAGCACATTTAAGAAAGATGCAAGCGGAAATTTTGTTATTGGCCCAAATGGAAGACGAGTTACAGATAAAGACAACATGCAAGCTTGTGCACAGTGCCATGGCAGTACATTTGGTACATCATTTGGCGATGTAAAATTCTTCCTCAATGGTTCGGGCGATCATGATAATGATGGAGTAGTAGAAGGATTGCAGGATGAAGTTTTTGGTATGATTAAAAAAATTATGACAGAACTTGGAAAAATTCCTGGTGTTACTTTCAGCGCAGAGTATGGTCAATATGATGCCGCTGGAAAGTTTACCGGATTCCCTGTTCCAACATCGAAATGGACTAAAGATCAATTAAGCGCTTATTGGAATGCAAAAGCAGTTCATGATGATAAGAGTATGGGTATTCATAATCCTAAATATATTGTTACTGCTCTTAAAGGCGCTATGGCTTTGTTAGGTATTCCTGTTGGAATTTCAAAACAAGCTGAAATGCCTTCTACATATGCATTATATCAGAACTATCCTAACCCATTCAATCCAACAACGAATATTAAATTCTCTATTCCACAGAGTGGAAATGTAAAATTGGTTGTTTACTATGCAATAGGAAGAGAAGTTGCAACATTAGTAAATAACTTCTTGAATGCCGGATCATACAACTTCGATTTCAATGCTCGTGGATTAGCATCTGGAGTTTACTTATACAGACTTGAAACAAGTAACTTTGTAAAAGTTAATAAGATGCTGTTGATTAAGTAATTTCGAAATTCGAAAAAACCCCGCTTAAGCGGGGTTTTTTTATATGTGTCACATCCTTTTTATGTTAAGTGAGATTTATGAAAAAAGTTTTTTCCCTTTTAGCGGTTCTTCTATTACCGGCCATTATTTATTCCCAAACCCCTTGCCCAGGAACACCAACAATTGTTTATGAGAATAAAGTTTACAACACTGTTCAAATTGGAGACCAATGCTGGTTAAAAGAAAACCTGGATATAGGAACAATGATTTCAAGTTCAGTTGATCAATCCAATAATGGCATTATTGAAAAATACTGTTACGATGATAACACAGATAATTGTGTGAAATATGGTGGACTATATACATGGGATGAGGCAATGAAGTATTCTGTAGGTGGAAAAAATACTCAGGGTATATGTCCCAAAGGATGGCACATTCCATTACTTGAAGATTTCAAAGAACTGCAATCATTTGTAAAAGGTGATGGTGCTGCATTGAAAGATGTTAATCTTGCATCCGGTAGCTTACCCGCAACAAATTCAAGTGGATTTTCTGCTTTATTATCGGGTGCTAGAGGAGCTATAAGAAGCAATGGAAGTTATTTTAGTCATCTGAAAGTATATGCCCTTTTATGGAGTTCTACTGAGTATAATGCAAATTATGCTTACGTTATGGATCTTGCATTTAACAACCAGGATATAAATATTTATGGTAATGGCAAACCGGCAGCATTTTGTATCCGCTGCATAAAAGGAGAAGGGACAGTTGATGTACAAGAGAACAAAAATGTTCCTCATGAATTTTCATTACAACAAAATTATCCTAATCCTTTTAACCCGGAAACATCGATAACTTATAATATTCCAAATGCGGCTTTTGTTACTCTTAAAATTTATGACGTTTTGGGAAAAGAATTAATTGTACTCGAAAATGAATTTAAACAACCGGGTTATTATGAATATGTATTTGATATGCATGATGATAATCTAAGTTCCGGAGTGTATTTTTATACGCTCACAGCAAATGGATTTTGTGCGACAAAGAAAATGTTATTCCTAAAATAAAAAAAATAATCGGTGTGCATTTATAAATCCTGCTTAGGCAGGATTTTTTATAACCATTCAAATGAATTAGTTTTGATATATTTGTACATATTAAAATGTAAGTAATCATGAGAAAAGAAAAAGACTCAATCGGAGAATTGGAAATTGCTAAAGAAGTTGTTTATGGAATTCATTCGCTAAGAAGTAAAAATAATTTCCCGCCAACCGGCGAAAAAGTTAATCCTTATCTGATAAAATCATACTTGTATGTTAAACAGGCATGCGTTGAAACAAATTATAAGTGTAACCTTATCGATGAGAAAAAGTATCTAGCAATTTGCAGGGCGATTGAATTATTACTGTCTGAAACTGAAAATACAATTTTAGGAAAGAGTGAGGAAATTTATAATAAAATAATTGTTGATCCATACCAGGGCGGCGCAGGCACTTCTCTGAATATGAATGTTAATGAGATAATAGCGAACACAGCGCTCAAATTTTTAGAAGGAAAATTCGGGGAGTATTCCATTCTACATCCTCTTGATGATGTAAATATGAGCCAATCGACCAACGATACTTTTCCTACTGCGTTGAAAGTAGCTTCAATTTATTTGTTAAGAGATTTACAGGAATCATTTGCTAAACTTCAGAACGCACTTCAAAAAAAGGAAAATGAATTTAGAAACATAATAAAGCTTGGCAGAACACAATTCCAGGATGCTGTTCCTATTACGCTTGGACAGGAATTTGGGGCTTATGCACAGGCAATAGGAAGAGACCGATGGCGTTTATATAATGCCGAAGAAAGACTTCGTTCAGTAAATCTTGGCGGAACCGCTGTCGGGAATTCAATTTCGGCAAAAAGAGATTATGTTTTAAATGTGACAAGCACATTAAAAAAAATTACGAAACTTCCGATTGCAAAAGCCGAAGATCTTATTGATGCAACTCAGAATCTTGATGCGTTTGTTGAAGTGCATGGGATAGTAAAATCCGGCGCAACAACTATTATTAAAATGTGTAACGACTTACGCTTTTTATCAAGCGGCCCGGGGGGAGGAATTGGTGAAATAAATTTACCAGCGATGCAGGCAGGTTCCAGCATAATGCCCGGGAAAATAAATCCTGTAATTCTGGAAAACTCAATTCAAATTTACGAGCTGGTAAAAGGCCATGATGTAATTAT
>DAIEQP010000169.1 GCA_027347805.1 Ignavibacteria bacterium
CTCACCAGGATATTGGGCAAATGCAAATGTATGTTAATTATTATAACCGGACTCAAAAGCTTAAAGATGAAAACGACACTATCGGAATTATTCTTTGTGCCGAAAAAAATAATGCTGTAATAAAATATACTCTTCCCGAAAATCAAAAACAGATTTTTATCTCAAAGTATATCCCTTATTTACCAACCGAAGAACAACTGAAAAATGAAATTTTACACGAAAAGGAACTATTCGATATGGAACGAAAACTGATAAGGGGAAAGAATGAATAGAAACGTAAATCTTATTCGCAATAGGCTAAGCCTTCGCTCGCCTCAAGAGGAAAGCCTGAATATTCTTTCAAGCTTAGTTGAAAAACTTTCTCTTAGAAAAAATTCCTTTCCCAATGAAGAAGAAAAACAATTGTACCTTTCATCCGAATTAGAAAAAGTTAAAACCACTTATCCTACTTGCGTAGATTTCGAAAGGACATTTCCATCCGTTTGCTTTTCACTTGCAACCGGCGTTGGTAAAACAAGGCTAATGGGTGCTTTCATCGCTTACCTATATCTCGAAAAAGCAATTAAAAACTTTTTCGTATTAGCTCCAAACCTTACCGTTTACAATAAGCTGATTGCGGATTTTTCAGATACAACCAGCCAAAAATATGTTTTTCAAGGCATCGGCGAGTTTGTAACAAACCAGCCGCGCATAATCACTGGCGATAACTACGACCAAATTTCCCAAACAAAATTATTCGAGTCTGATATTCATATAAATGTTTTCAACATCTCAAAGATAAATGCAGAAACCCGCGGCGGAAATATTCCCCGAATAAAACGCCTATCGGAATATCTTGGCGAATCCTATTTCAACTATCTATCCAATCTCGATGATCTTGTTTTACTGATGGATGAATCTCATCATTACCGCGCAGACCGCGGAATGGAAGTTCTTAATGAACTTAGTCCTATTATTGGGCTTGAGGTAACCGCAACACCGCAAGTTGAAAGAGCCGGTCATACAACAAAATTCAAAAATGTAGTTTATGAATATTCTCTTGCCAAAGCCATTCAAGACGGCTTCGTTAAAGAACCGGCAGTAGCAACAAGAAAAGATTTCAATCCTGCTCAATATGCATTAGATGAATTGGATCGTATCAAGCTGGAAGACGGCATCCGCATTCATGAAGCGACTAAAGTTGAATTATATAAATATTCATTGGATGCTAAAGTTAGGCTTGTAAAACCTTTCGTTCTTGTTGTCGCCAAAGATACCGAACATGCAAGCCGGCTAAAAGCTTTAATTATTTCTCAATCGTTCTTCAATGGTAACTATGTTGATAAGGTCATGGAAATTCATTCTAACCAATCCGGGGAAGAAAAAGACGAAAACGTCGCCAAGCTTCTTTCACTCGAAAGCTATGACAACAAAATTGAAATTGTAATTCATGTTAACATGCTTAAAGAAGGATGGGACGTAACAAATCTTTATACAATCATTCCTTTAAGAACAGCAGCCTCAATGACACTCCGGGAACAGACAATCGGAAGAGGTCTAAGATTACCTTACGGCAATAGAACCGGCGTTGATAAAGTTGATAAGCTTACAATCGTTGCTCATGATAAATTTCAAGAAATTATCGATGAAGCCAACAAACCGGATTCTATAATTAAGCAGCAGAATATAATTGTAATTGATGAACAAGAATTAAGTCAGCCGAAAGAAGTTGTTGTTTCCACTTCAATCACCCAGCAAAAATACGAAGAACAAAAAAAGCATCTCGAAACGATTACGGAACCTGAACAAAAACGGAAAGCTGCAAATACGCTGGAAGTTACTCGTTTTATTAACGAAGTACTTCCCGAACTCAACAAAGAAAAAGATGTTAAGAATGTTGCTGATCTTAAAAGAGAAGACATTCAGAAAATTGCTCTTGAAATGGTAAAAGAAAAAATCTATTCCGATCCGCAGCAAAATATGTTTGCAGCCGACCTCATTAAAGAAGCTGAACAGCGTTATGAAACTGTAGTTCAAGAATTCACGGGTAATATAATTGAGGTCCCAAGAATCACTATTCAGCCAAGCAGCGAAACAAAATCCGGATTTAAAGACTTTGATCTTGTTACAATCGCTTTAAACTACCAGCCTGTATCTGAAGAAATATTGATTAAAAAATTACGCGAACAAGAAAATGATACCGAAACCCTAAAAGGCGGCGGAAAAATAATCCTTGATACTCCGGCAAACCTTATAGTAAACGAACTGATAAATTATTCCGAGATAGATTACGATACCCAAACAGAACTTCTATTCAAGCTTGCAGATCAGGCAGTAGAAAAATTCAAAACCTATCTTAATGAAGATGGGCTAATAAATGTTGTCCAGTACAACAAACGCGAGATTGCAAGTTTCATTTTCAAACAACTTATGGAACATTTTTACCTTGAAGCTCCCGAATTTGAAAAACCGGTTATAGATGTAAAAGCATTCACAAGAATTGAGGACCACAACTACACCAAATTCACACAAGATTCAATTCGTGATTTCAAAGAGACAATCTCACCAACATCAGCAATCCCGACAAAAATTTTCACAGGATTCAAAAAAGCATATCATACACTCTATAAATTCGATTCCAAAGCGGAGAAGGATTTCTCAATAATACTCGAGCAGGATACCGAAGTTAAAAAGTGGCTCCGTCCGGCGCCAAACCAATTCAGAATATATTGGAGACATAACTCAAAACAATATCGACCGGATTTCGTGGCAGAAACAGATGCTTCAATTTATTTGATCGAGATTAAGAAGGAGAGTGATATAGATGATTCCGAAGTCCAAGAAAAATCAACAGCTGCAAAAGCATATTGCAAATACGCTTCCGAATACAACTCCCAAAACGGCGGCAAACCCTGGAAGTATGTTCTAATTCCACATAATGTTGTTATGTTAAATATGAGCTTCTTCACTCTTTCAAATTCTTATTTACAGCTTTAGAGCATCAGAATGTAAGGTTTCCATAATAAAAAATTAAACAAACGTGTAATTCAATGAAAAAATCAATTCTTATTTTTATAATTCTATTTTCACCAAATATATTCTGTCAAAAAGGTACTCTTAATACCGGTTCAAACATTGATTCTTCAAGAACCGCGCTACATTCTGAAAAACTCGATACTGTCCAAGTTAGAATTGTTAATTCTACAAAAGAGGATTCTCTTGTAGTTAAGCTTCTTATGATATTATTACCTTCAATAATTGTCGCTTTTTTCTCATGGCTCTTATCTCGAAACCAATCATATAGGAATACTTTTTTTGAGCTACTTAATCAACAGAAAGGCATTTTAGATAATATTGAAATCACTATAGGTGAACTTAATGAAGAAGGAAAAATTGAGAAACATGCAACCTATAAAGGCATTCAATATTTTGAATTCATTGAAAGAAAAATGCATGAATTATATAGGCAAGTTATGATAAGTAAACCCTCTTTCTATAATGATCCTAATGCACAATCAATTTTAGAAGCAGAATTCAAAAAAATAGATCTTACTAAGGATACAAGTGCTAGTAATTCCAAAATAGAAATGGAACAAATGTTAAAAAGTGTATATGATATTCAAGTAGAAAATGCCCTTTCAGTTCACATATATGGATTTGTTTTTAAAAAATATTCCAAAGAATTAAGAAAATATTTTAGACATTTATTTAACATTATAAAATTCATAGATCAAACAAATTTTTTATATGGTAAACAAAAACTCATTAATTTCATTCAGGCAAGAATGTCGGATTCTGAATTATTTGTTCTTTTTTATAATGGCTTAATATTTCCTAAAATGCATAATTACATAAACACGTATAATTTAATTGATAACCTAACCAAGGAAACATTATTGAATGCTGATCATGAAAAATTTTATAATGTTAAATTGAAATCAAATCGTAATGAAATTAATAAATCTTAGATTTAATTTGATCAAGTTCGCCATTTATAGCTTGCTATTAAGTAAAAGTGGATCATAACTAATCTTTTTTGTCGTAATCAATATTTATTTCCGGAGGTTTAATTGGTTCTAGTTCCACCTCTTTTTGAATGGTCTCAAAAAGTTTTTGAAAAAAATCTTCCCCTTCATATAACATGGCTTTATATTTCTCTTTTTCTTTACGATCTTCCGCCTGTCGAACCTTTTCTATCATATTCTGATGATAAGTTACTATTTCTATAGCTTTAGTAAAATCTTTACGTGTTTTTACTTCTAAATACAGTGCATTATTATTCCAAAAATCATAAGCATTATTTACCGTTTTAATCATATCATCTGGTGTGTGTTTGTTCATTAAAGAATGTAGATCTAACCATATTTTAAAAGCCTGTTGATGAGCTTCCAATCTTTTTTCTATAGCAACTAATTTCATTTTTTCTTTTACTTCAAGATTAAAAAATTTTTGTCTTTCTTTGCTATCAATCCATCTTATAAAAACTGGAATTGCTGCACCTATTAAAAGGGTAAGAATATAAGACCACATTTTAACCTCTCAAATATTAAATAACTTTGATGTTTTAAAATAGTGTAATACTAAACAAGTTTCTGCTGTGCTCTATTAAATTTATGCATGCCTTCTATAGTAATTTTAGGTGGCATTAGTTTACGTCTCGAATATTCATATCCCTTCCTCTCTTCTACAGTGCTTCTCTTATTCCTTTCCTCTTTTATTGCAATAAAAAAATCCCATGCAAAAATTAAATAACATATTTCCCTCCGTAGCACAGATTACTAATCTGTGCCTGCATTCGATCATTCTGCTCATTCAATCAATCATTCAACCATTCATTAATTCAATCTTTCAACTCATTCATAAAATATTCCACTTCATCAAACTCTGCCTCTCCGATAACCAAAACAATATCAGTTCCACCCGTGTCGCCATGCTTATCATTGTTCTTTGGTTCCTTGCCGATTGGCTTATGGAATTCCACTCCAAAGGCATATACACCTTAACCTGGGAAAAACTCACTCTTTTAACTTCCGTTTTCGGACTCAAAGCCATCCAAAAATTCCCCGAATCCTCCGGGAACAACTCACAAAACAACAATTCTCAATCAGACCAAATTCCTTAATTTTATGCTGCCTTCGCGCCTTAAAAGAATAGCGTTAAATAATTTTTTGAAGCGAAGTGTTAAAAGAAAAATACTGTCTGAGCGAAGCGAGTTTATTTTTCTTAACGGAGCGGAGAAAAATTATAGCTATTCTTTTTCAGCGCATGTTTCTTTTCGTACTTTTCTTACGCTAAGAAAAGTACATTAAATATTCCTTTCCTAAATCTACAGTGTATCAATTCTCTTACAATCTTTTCTTTGTTGCAAAACGAAAAACAAAAATCATGAAACCCGATTTTCAAACCTCCTTCACCAAATCCATGTCCGCCGAAGGCTTCATCTGCAACAACCCCGCAGACAAAGGCGGCTTCACCTACAAAGGAATTTCCCGGCTAAAGCATCCGTCCTAGTCCGGCTGGAAATTAATTGACAGCATTTATCGTAGCACAGACCTTCAGTCTGTGCAGCAACTAAACAAAAACGAAGCTCTGCAAAACTTAGTATTCAATTTTTACCGCACCGAATTCTGGAATAAAATCCAAGGGGACCTTCTCCCTTCGCAGCTCATCGCAGATGAACTCTTCGAAAGCTCAATCAATCTTGGAGTGCCGGCAGCATCAGAAATTCTTCAAAGGTCTGTCGACCTCCTAAACAGAAACATTTCATTATATCCAGATATTGCTGTCGATGGGATTATTGGTAATCAAACTTTAGAAGCTCTCAAAAAATGTTTAGCTGCCAACGGAAAAAAACTCATTTATAATTTGCTAAACTTCTATCAAGCAAAACACTACATAGAAATCATGGAGAAAGACCACACCCAAGAAAT
>DAIEQP010000197.1 GCA_027347805.1 Ignavibacteria bacterium
GCAATTGAAAAATTAAAACTGGAAATGCCTGTTACATATAAACTTGAACAAAATTATCCCAATCCATTCAATCCAACGACAACAATATCATTCTCTTTACCTGCTGCAGGGTTTACTTCTCTTATTGTTTACGATGTTAGCGGTAAAGAAATAAAATCTTTGATAAATGAAGAATTACAGGCGGGAAATTATTCCCAAAAGTTTAACGCCGACGGTTTATCGAGCGGTATCTATTTTTATCAGATTAAATCGAAAGATTTTTTACAGACTAAAAAATTTGTTTTACTTAAATAGATTTTCATACAAACGGTACCAGAATTTCTGGTACCGTTTATTATAATTTTCCCTTCCATATTCTATCCGATTTATTCTCGTTTTAAGTTTTTATTATCAATTATTATTTAAATATCATAATTTTCAATACACACTTAACAGTTACCCGATTCTAAATGCATGATTTTGAATTATATCGTCAGCAATTATTCACATTTAATAATCCGATATTTTTTGCAATGTTTTTATCTTTCATAATCATTGCATTGCTTTTAATTTTATACATAAAAGTATTGTATCCGCTTCAGAAAAAGATGTTTGAAGACAAACAGAAACACCTGCTTGAAAAAGCTGAATTAATGGCTCTATTTGCTGAATTGGATCCAGATCCGCTGCTTAGAATTAATTCAAATGGTGAGATAATCCAGAGTAACGAAGCTTCAAGAAAATTATTTTCGAATAATTTTAATGATATAGTTAATATCCGGGATATAATACCCGATCTGCAATTTGATTTAATTTCACCGCAAACAGAGAAAGTACTTGAAATAAACAATAAATATTTTACAGTGGATATCCAGCATCAGTCGAAGCTTGAATTCATTAATATTTATCTGCATGATATAACCGATCTTAAGAATTATGAAACTGAACTTGAAACTTATAAACGAAACCTTGTTAGTTTATCAACAGCTTTGGATAAACAGATAGAAGAATTAAAAAAAGATTTATCTTCAGAACTGCATGATGATATTTGCCAGAGAATGATACTTGCAAAACTGAAACTTTCACAGGGGAATAAATTTCCGCTGGAACAGGTTGAAAAAGATTTGGAAGAAATTACTGAACAGGTAAGAAAAATTTCGCACGACCTTGTTCCTGTAAATGTGAATGCTTTTGGAATTCGGTTTTCATTACAAAATCTTGTTTCAAGAATTACCGAAGGTTCCGGTATAAAAGGATTGCTGGATATTTCTGAAGAAATTGATGAAGTGGAAGATGAAATACCTTCGGCTGTTAAAAATGTTTTGGTTAGATCTGTCCAGGAAGCGTTAACAAATATTGTAAAACATTCCAGAGCAAATGAATTTTCGGTTATGCTTTATGAGACTGATTGTAAACTTGAACTTAAAATATCCGATAATGGTATTGGCATTCCTAATAAAATTGATGACATGGTGTTAAAGAATAATTCGGGAATCGGATTGTTTAGACTTAGGGAAAGAATTAGAGATGTCGGCGGATCATTTATTATTCTATCAGATGAAAAATATAAAACGAATCTGGTTATTACAATTCCGGTAGAAATTTGGACTGAAACTGATGAAACCATTGATTCTATTGCATGAGAAAGTACTTGCACAAATTTATGAGAATGATTTTTTGGATAAATCGTTAAATAAAAATGAGGATGTTAATGAGAAATCGGTTTAAAGTTGTTTTAATAATAATTATAGTATTTTCACAATGTGTAACTTCATTTTCACAATCTGTTGGTAAAATATTTACAAAAGCAAAAGCAGATAGCCTATTCGGCAAGGTTGAACAATCTGTTGAAATGAAAACAGATGATGTGCTTAAGATGATTGAAAATACTGATAAAAAAGTTATGTTCAGGATGTTAAAGAAAAATGTTCTTCTTGCAGGTGATACAAGGAATTTATTAAACAATCTTAAAATGCGAATCAGTAAAAAAGATGTTTTTATGTCCTACTCAAAAGACAAAGTGCTTGAACTTTTAAACAAGAATAAGAATGCGAAAGTTAAGGTTGAAAAGCGGGGAAAGAAACTAACTATAACCTGTGGAATGGAAACACTTGAAGAAGGTCAACCATGTCCTCCTATTTGTGATTAAATGAGTTACAATCAAATTATAATATTATTAGGATACATTTTTTGGTTTTTCCCGGTTTTAAAACAGAAAGGCACCAAGTACTTTTCTGTTTTTTTTATTTACTCAATTTCTGATCCTCTTAGAATTATTTTATATGAATTTTTTGGCCTGATGCCTCTGACTTATTATCCGCTAACTTCCATGGCTGTACTATTTCTGCTTTCATCAAAAAATTATAAGTACTTTGTTGCTTCTGTCGGAATATCGAGTCTTCTGATTCTTAACTTATATAAAGCACCATATACTGAAACCTTAGGCGCAACAGCTGCTGTGCATTTATTAATAACTTTTGTTTTATCTTATCAATTTTTTACCAGGCTTAAAGAAACAGGTACAGCAAATTTATTCTTGGGGTTGTTCATCATTTATGAGTTCATTTCTGTAATTAAGTTAATAACTGTATTTAATCTTCCTTTTCAGGTAGGAGTAATAAATAGAAATCTTAGTACTTTTTTCCAATTCTTCTTTGCAATTTCCTTTACTTTTATAAACATAGACACTAAAAATTATTCCTTAAAATTCCTGTTAAAGGAAGAAACAGATACCTGAGCTGTAATAATTATTCCCGTCGGGAACTCCGAAAGTCTTCGTATCAATTCAAAAAAAAAGAAAACTAAATGACGAACGATCTTGGTTATCAAAACCAACTGATATATTTTTTCGGCGCAAATACTAAACATAATAAACATTAATTCAGGTACAGATATGAAAAAAATTAAACTGGCAACCATATTGCTTTTGTTGGTTGCATTTGTATTACCGCTTCATGCGCAGTTAAATCTGGATACAGTTAAAGCCCAGAATTATGATAATGGTAAAATGTGGGCTTTCGATTATCCTCCAATTGATTACCTTAAAGAAAAATATAATCTTAAAACCGATGAAGATTGGTATAATGATGTTCGCCTTTCGGCATTACGTTTACCCGGATGTACTTCATCATTCGTTTCTGAAGATGGATTGATGATGACAAATCATCATTGTGCACGCGGTTTATTGGATAGACTGAAAAAAGAGGGTGAAGATTTAATTCGTGACGGTTTCTTTGCAAAAACCCAAGCCGAAGAAAGAAAAATTCCGAATTATTATGCTGACCAGCTGGTTCTAATAAAAGATATTACAGAAGAAATTCAGCAGGCAGAAAATACCGGTGCTACTTTAGCTGAAAAAGCAGCTAACAAAAAAGCAAAATTGAAAGAAGTTCAGGATAGATATCAGAAAGAAACCGGTCTTCAATGTCAGATCGTTTCTCTGTTCAATGGCGGTAAATTTTCTCTGTATGGTTACAAAAGATACACAGATATTCGCCTGGTATTCTCACCTGAAATGAAAATTGCATACTTTGGTGGCGACTTCGATAACTTTACTTATCCTCGCTATAATCTGGATTGTACTTTCTACAGAGCTTACGAAAATGATAAACCGGTAAAATCAACAAATTATTTTAAATTCTCGTTCGAAGGTATTAAAGCCGACGAACCGATATTTACAGTTGGAAATCCGGGAACAACTAACAGATTAAAAACACTTGCGCAGCTGGAATATGCTCGCGATATCTCATATCGTAATAATGCATTCATGTTTGATACATATTATTATGCACTGGACGATTTGAAAAAATCAGCACCTGACCGTGAAAAGGAACTTGAAGATCTGCGAGTTAATCTTGGTAACAGCCAAAAGGTTATTGCTACAACATTGAAAGGTTTACAGGATCCTTATGTTTATGCAAAGAAAAAAGATTTCCAGAGAAAACTTCAGGAAGCAGTTTGGAATGATTCCGATTTAAAAGAAAAGTATGGCAAAGTTTGGGAAAACATTGCCAATATGAGAGCTGAAATGAAAAAAGTTGGACCGCAGGTTGCCGCATTTTCATTTGTTCAGCCGTCTCTATTTGCATCAAAATATTTTTCATATGCAAAATCTTTGAATGATATTTCAAAGGAATTACAAAAACCAGAGGATCAGAGAGCAGCTCAGTATAAATCTGCTAAACTGGATTCAACATTAAAAGCAATGTTCCCTGAAAAGACTGATGTTCTTCTCGAAAAAACAAAATTATGGATTGATGTTGAATACATGAGATTGAATCTTGGAAACGATGATCCGCTTGTTAAAAAATTAAGCGGTGGTAAATCCGGATTGGATATTGCTGAATATTTATTTAAAAACTCAGTATTTGATGATAGGGATGATATTATTGATTTAGCAGAAGATGGTGCTGAAGCAATTGCAAAATCGCAGGATCCGCTTCTTGTTTATGTTCGAGAAGTTGAACAAAAACTTTCTGCTCTGCAAAAACAGGCTCAGGAAATTAATGACACTGAAAGTCTTTATGATGATATGCTCGGCCAGGTAATTGTAAAAGTTTATGGCGCCGCATTACCTCCTGATGCAAATTTCACTTTGCGCTTGAGCGACGGAACGTTGAAAGGTTTTGATTACAATGGAACAAAAGCTCCTCTCTTTACAACTTTCTACGGAATGTATGACAGATGGATTTCATTCAACAAAGAATATCCATGGGACTTGCATGAGCGCTGGGCAAAAATTCCAAGCGGACTTGATATGGCAACACCATTCAATTTCGTTTCAAACAATGACATAGTTGGCGGTAACTCAGGCAGCGCAGTCATTAATCAAAAAGCTGAAGTTGTCGGATTAGCATTTGATGGAAACATCGATAGCATCATTGGCAACTATTTCTACAATCCATTTAATAATAGAATGGTGGCAGTTGATTCCAGATCAATGGTTCATGCAATGGAAAAAGTATATGATGCACAGCGCATTGCAAAAGAACTTCGCGATGGAAAAATGCCGCAGTAATGAGAATTGAATTTATTGATAAAAACCCCGCATTGCGGGGTTTTTTTTATGAATAAAAATTAATATTAAAATGAAAATCATTTTTTGGTTATAATTTTTCTCTGCCATATTTTTAACGCCGTTAACATACTTAACAATTAATAACAGGTGATTTTATGAACAACAAAAGTACCTTCAACAAGGTTTTGGGACTTTTCTATTTAGTTCTGTTTTTTGTTTCGCTGCAGGTTAATGCTCAGGCAACATTTAATGCCGATACTGTTAAATCGCAAAAGCTTGATACTGGAAAGATGTGGACATTTGAATTTCCTCCGTTTGAGTATCTGAAAAAGACTTATGGATTTGAAGCAACAAAAGAATGGTTTGATGATGTGAGATTATCTGCATTAAGAATTCCCGGTTGTACAGCTTCTTTTGTTTCTGAAGATGGTCTTATCATGACGAATAATCACTGTGCAAGAATGTACAGAAGATTAGTCCAGAAAGAGGGAGAAGACATTGCAGCAAACGGATTTTTCGCACCAACATTGGCAGATGAACGCAAAGTGCCGAACTTTACTGCTGAACAACTTGTATTCCTTAAAGATGTTACACAGGAAATCAGCAATGCATTAAATGCGGGTAAAGATGAAAAAGAAAAAATTGCTTTGCGCGATGCAAAGATGAAAGAACTTAAAACACAATATGAAAATGAAACAAAACTTAAATGCGATGTAATTTCATATTATAACGGAAGCTTGTTTTTTGTTCAGGGTTTTAAAACGTTTACAGATGTTCGTTTAGTATTTGAACCTGAAGAAACAATCGCATATTTCGGCGGTGACCCTGATAACTTTACTTATCCCCGCTACAATTTAGACTGCACTTTCTTCAGAATTTATGATACTGACGGCAAACCATTGAAATCTCCAAACTATTTTAAGTGGAGTGAAAATGGAGCGGCTGAAGGTGAATTGGTGTTCACAGTTGGTAATCCTGGAACAACAAACAGATTGAGAACTGTTGCACAGCTTGAATACCTGCGTGATATTACTTACCGTAATAATGCGTTTCAAGCTGATAATTATTATAACAGATTGGAACAGCTTAAATCAGTAAATCCATCCCAGAAAGATGAATATGAACGTTTACGTTTGGCTTTTAGTAACGGACAGAAAAATACATCAAACACTTTTAAAGCGTTAAACGATCCTTATTTAATTGCCCGCAAAAAAGATTTTGAAAAAAGAGCTCAGCGTTATGTTGCAGCTTATCCTGATTTGAACAAACAGTACGGACATGTATGGAAGACAATTGAACAGACGAGATCTGAATTAAAAGGAGTTGAAACCAAACTTTCAGCATTTACAGTAAATCCAACTTATTCATCAAAATATTTACAGATTGCAAATGCACTTGTGTCCTACGCAAAATACCAGATGCTTAGCGATGATCAGAAAAAAGAATTGCAGGCACAAATGGAACAACGTGCTGCTATGATGGGCGGCCGCGGCGGCGGATTTGGCGGAAACCAGATGGGCTTTAGAGATAATCTTTATCCCGATAATTTTGACCCGATTCTTGAAGAAGCAAAGTTAGAAATTAATCTCGATTTTATTACGATGAATCTTGGTAATCTTGATGTAAATGTTACAAAATTTTATGGAGGAAAAGCAGGTAAAGATGCTGCAAAAGAATTGATTGCTAAAACATTATTTAAAGATAAAGCTTCAGTGCAGGAATTATTCAAGAAAACTCCAGATGAAATTCTTTCGCTCGATGATCCGTTTGTTCAGTTCTTTGCTAGATTCTATGATAAACTTGAGCCGTTGAGAAAACAGCAGAGAGAAATTATGGATACAGAAAATGTTGCGTTTGGTTTATTGGGACAGATTCTTTATAAGATGTATGGAACATCTGTAACACCGGATGCAAACAGAACATTGCGCATCAGTGATGGAATAGTAAAAGGTTATGAATATAATGGAACGGTTGCACCTCCAAAATCAACTTACTTTGGTTTGTATGACAGATATTATGGTTTCGGCGGAAAGTATCCTTTCAATTTATCCGACAGATGGAAAAAAATTCCAACCGATATGGATTTAAATACACCGTTTAATTTTGTAGCTACAAATGATATCGTAGGTGGAAATTCCGGCAGCGCAGTAATAAATAAAAATGCCGAAATCATCGGGTTGGCTTTTGACGGCAACATCGAAAG
>DAIEQP010000201.1 GCA_027347805.1 Ignavibacteria bacterium
GTATAAAAGTTTTTGAAGGGCATTCACCAGAAAATTTAAAAGAAGCTGACGTTGTTGTTTTTTCTTCCGCAGTTAATTTGGAAAACCCTGAGGTTAAAGCTGCTGTTGAAAGAAAAATTCCTGTTATTAAACGTGCTGAAATGCTTGCAGAATGTATGCGCATGAAATACGGAATTGGAATTGCTGGCACACACGGAAAAACTACAACTACTTCTATGGTTGGGTTGGTTTTAACTGAAGCTGGTATCGATCCCACAATTATTGTCGGCGGCAAATTAAGCAGTCTTGGCGGAACAAATGCAAGGTTGGGTAAAGGTGAATTTATTGTTGTTGAAGCAGATGAGTTTGATAGAACATTTTTGAAATTAACGCCAACAATTGCAGCAATAACAACACTTGAAAAGGAACATCTTGATACTTATAAAGATCTTGATGATATCAAATCAGCATTTGTTGAATTTGCTAACAAAGTTCCATTCTTCGGTTTTGTAGTGTTGTGTCTAGATGAGCCAGCACTGCAGGATGTAATTCCTCAAATTACAAGAAAGATTTTTACGTATGGAATTTCACCACAGGCGGATGTTCGTGCAACAAATATTGTTCACTCAGAAAATTTTTCAGAATATACAGTTATATACCACGGCCAGGAGTTGGGGAGGATTAAACTTAACATTCCGGGAATGCATAACATTAAAAATTCCCTTGTTGCAGTTACAATAGCAAAGCAGATGGGAGTTGATTTTGAGGTAATTAAAAATGCTCTTGGAAAATTCAGCGGAGTATATCGCCGCTTTGAAAAGAAGTACGATGAAGATGTTATGGTGATTGATGATTATGGTCATCATCCAACAGAAACAAATGTAACTTTAGATGGAATTCGACGCGGCTGGAATAGAAGGCTGATCGCAATTTTTCAACCGCATCTTTTCTCTCGCACAAGAGATTTTTATACCGAGTTCGGCAGGTCGTTTCTTAATTCGGATATTTTTATTTGCACAGATGTTTATCCTGCACGCGAAAAACCGATCGAAGGAATTACAGGTGAGATGATTTCAGATGCTGCTAAAAAATTCGGCCACAAGCATGTTTATTATGAACCGGATAAAACAAAAATCCCGGCACTGCTTCAATCAATTTATCAAAAGGGTGATATAATAATTACTCTTGGAGCGGGCGATATCTGGAAGTATGGAAATCAGTTTGTTGAATTTTTGAAAAACAGAAAATGAAAAAACCACAACACATAATTGCAATATTGCTTTTTATTCTTGCTATCACAGTTGTTATTTATGTGTCCGTTGGTGTTAAGAACGATGCTGAATTTATGGTTAAGTACATATCACTTGATGGAAATATTCACTTATCAAAAGAAAATTATCTTGGATTTGCTCATTTACTGAATAAGAATGAATACGGTAGACTTACACTTCAAATTATTAAAGACAGGATTGAAAAACATCCATATGTGGCTTATGCGGATGTCAGATACGATGGCGATAATAAAGTTTCGATAAGAATTACAGAAAAGAATTTTGAATCGCTTCTCCTAAAAGGAGAAGAACAGTTTATAATTACAGAACAGCTTCAGGTTTTACCGGTTTTGGCAAACACAAAAAAAATTGATTACCCGGTAATTTCAAACGCGTTCTTGAATGACAGTATTAAAGTTTTATCGTCGATTAAAAAAAATTATAATGTGCTGACTGCCTCCAAAATTATTGGAGCAGTGAAACTTGCAAATCCGGAATTGCATGACGCTTTGTCATCTATTGATTTGCAGAATGGAGGAGAGATTAATGTTTATTTCTCTACAGTTAACTATCCCGTTCTGCTTGGCAAAGGAAATGAAATAAGGAAAATTTTGTATTTCAGCAATTTCTGGAATTATTTGAAAGGGAAGGAACTAAACAATTATATGGATTATGTTGATTTGAGATACAGCGGACACATTTTCCTTGGATTAACTGATCAAACTCAAGAAGAGGCAGGTAAGAAATCATGAAGAAAAATGTAATAGCTGGACTTGATCTTGGCACCACAAAAGTCTGCGCTGTAATTGCAGAACATGTCGATTCGAATATTAACATTCTCGGATTCGGAGTGGCGCCATCAGAAGGATTGACACGGGGACTCGTAGCAAATATTGCTAAGACTGCAGACGCAATAAATGAAGCAATGAATATTGCGATCAACCGTGCAGGATTTTCTATTAAAGAATTAAATGTTGGTGTTGCGGGTGAACATATTACAAGTCTTCGCCACAGAAATTATGTAACTATAAATAATCCAGATCATGAAATCTCGCAGCCGGATCTTGATAGATTAAGAAATGATGTTTACACGATTCGAATTCCATCGGATAGAGAAATTCTTCACATAATTCCCGAAGAATATTTTGTTGATCACACGGGTGGTATTGATGATCCGATTGGAATGTGCGGATCAAGATTGGAAGCAGTAAATCATGTTGTGTTAGCATCAATTCCTGCGCTTGCTAACATTAAAAAATCAGTTGAAAGAGCCGGGTACATTCCAAAAGATTTAGTGCTGCAGCCAATTGCATCAAGTTTATCTGTTCTTGAAGATAACGAAAAAGATTTGGGTGTTGTGTTAATTGATATCGGAG
>DAIEQP010000206.1 GCA_027347805.1 Ignavibacteria bacterium
ATACCACGAATAGTGCCGCAATCTGGTTCCTAAATAATTACGTCTTGAGCAACATCGCATAGTCTTCTTGTTAAATAACCAGCATCAGCTGTTTTAAGAGCTGTATCCGCAAGACCTTTACGAGCACCGTGTGTAGAAATAAAATATTCAAGAACTGTCAATCCTTCTTTAAAGTTTGACACGATTGGGTTTTCAATAATTTCACCAGCTTGGCCGCTAAGTGATTTTTGCGGTTTCATCATAAGACCGCGCATACCTGCAAGCTGTTTAACCTGATCTTGAGATCCACGAGCTCCTGAGTCAACCATCATGTGCAATGAATTAAAACCGCCTTGATCAACTTTCAATCTATCCATCAGGTATTTAGCAACATTGTTTGTTGTGTGAGTCCAAACGTCAATTATTTTATTATAACGTTCAGCGTCAGTAATCAAACCTTGTTCATGCTCGCTTAAGATTCCGCCTACTTTCTTATTTGAATCGTCAATTAACTTATCTTTTTCATCAGGAATAATCATATCGATAAAGCTGATTGAAATTCCTGCTGCAGTTGCATAACGGAATCCTAAATCCTTAAGATCATCCAGGAATTTTGCTGTAACTACATTTCCCAGTTTAATAAACATTCTATAAATCAATCCGGAGAAGCTCTTCTTCATTAATAATTCATTAATAAATCCAAGTTCTTTTGGAACGATTCTATTGAAGATTACACGACCAACAGTTGTTTCGATCATCTGATCTTCAATTTTAACTTTTATTTTCGAATGGAGTTCGACCACTTTATTATCATAAGCGATCATAACTTCCTGAACTGAACCAAATATTTTTCCTTCGCCTCTAGCACCTGGTTTAACTTTTGTTAAATAGTACAAACCAAGAACCATATCCTGTGTTGGCAATACAATTGGCAAACCATTTTGAGGTGACAGAATGTTATGAGAAGACAGCATCAAAATAGAAGCTTCAAGCTGTGCTTCATATGATAATGGTACGTGAACAGCCATCTGATCGCCGTCAAAATCCGCGTTGAAAGCTGTACAAACAAGCGGGTGAAGCTGGATAGCTTTTCCATCAATCAACAATGGCTGGAATGCCTGAATACCAAGACGGTGCAAAGTTGGAGCGCGGTTCAACATTACCGGATGCCCATCAATCAACTTTTCTAAGATTTCCCAAATAACAGCTTCTTTTCTATCAACGGCTTTAAGGGCACTCTTAACTGTTTTAAAATGTCCGCGCTCAATAAGTTTTCTAATGATAAATGGCTTGAACAATTCAACTGCCATATCTTTTGGAAGACCGCATTGATGTAACTTTAATTCAGGGCCAACCACAATAACTGAACGACCGGAATAATCAACACGTTTACCAAGAAGGTTCTGACGAAAACGTCCCTGTTTACCTTTAAGCATATCACTCAAAGATTTTAACGGTCTGTTTCCATCACTGCGAACAGCACTTGAACGGCGTGAATTATCAAACAACGCATCAACAGATTCCTGAAGCATTCTTTTTTCATTACGAAGAATTACTTCAGGAGCTTTAATATCTATTAATCTCTTTAAACGATTATTACGAATAATTACTCTTCTGTATAAATCATTCAAGTCAGAAGTTGCAAAACGACCCCCTTCAAGAGGAACTAATGGTCTGAGTTCAGGAGGAATTACCGGAATAACATTCATAACCATCCATTCCGGTTTATTAGGAACCTTTCCTTCTTTTTCACGGAAAGCTTCAAGAACTCTCAATCTTTTAAGAAGTTCAGTACGTTTCTGCTGAGATGTATCAGGACCGAGTTGAGATTTTAAATTCTGGAACAGAGATTCAATATCAGTTTCTTTAAGAAGTTCTTTTACCGCATCGCCGCCAATTCTTGCAACAAATTTTTTCGGATCATTATCTTCAAGCGAATCATTATCATGAGGCAATGAATTCAAAATTTCATAGTATTGATCTTCACTAATCAAATCCAATCTGTTCAGACCTGTCGGACCAGGATTCAATACAACATAAGATTCATAGTAAACAATTTTCTCCAATTCTTTTGTTGTCATTCCAAGAATATTACCAATCTTAGATGGCAAAGCTTTAAAGAACCAGATATGAACTATTGGAACAGCTAATCCAAGATGGCCCATTCTTTCGCGACGAACAGCTTTAAGTGTAACTTCAACACCACAACGATCGCACACAATTCCCTTATAACGAATGCCTTTATATTTTCCGCACGCACATTCCCAATCTTTAACGGGGCCAAAAATTTTCTCGCAGAACAAACCATCTTTTTCAGGTCTAAACGATCTGTAATTAATAGTTTCAGGTTTTGTAACTTCACCATGAGATCTGCTAAGAATATCATCAGGACTTGCTAAACCAATCGTCAATTTTTCGATTGTCTTAACTTTATTTTCTTGCGGCTTTACTCGCATTTTAATCTCCTTTACTCAAACTTGGTTGACCTGTCTGCCTCAGGCAGGTTAGTTAACTTTTATATCGAGACCAAGACCTTGTAATTCCTTGATCATAACGTTGAATGCTTCCGGTATATTCGGTTCCGGAATATTTTCACCTTTTACAATCGCTTCATAGGTCTTTGCGCGACCAGTAACGTCATCGCTCTTCACAGTCAAAATTTCCTGAAGAACATGAGCGGCACCATAACCTTCAAGCGCCCAAACTTCCATTTCTCCAAATCTCTGACCACCAAACTGAGCTTTACCACCTAAAGGCTGCTGAGTGATGAGAGAGTATGGTCCAATAGAACGAGCGTGAATCTTGTCATCAACCATGTGACCGAGTTTCATCATATAAATATAACCGCAGGTAACTTTCTGATGGAACTTTTCGCCTGTTCTTCCATCATGCAGCCAGGCTTTTCCACCATCCGGCAGTCCTGCTTGTTTTAAATATCCTTCAACTTCATCAACATGAGCGCCATCAAAAATTGGTGTTTCGAATTTGACACCCATTTTCTTTCCTACCCAACCAAGAACTGTTTCATATAACTGTCCAAGGTTCATACGAGAAGGCACACCAAGCGGATTTAAAACGATATCAACTGGAGTTCCATCTTCATGGTATGGCATATCTTCAACCGGAACAACTTTAGCAACAACACCTTTGTTACCATGACGACCCGCCATTTTATCGCCAACCTGAATTTTACGTTTCTTCGCAACGTAAACTTTTGCAAGTTGAGTTATTCCTGGAGGAAGTTCATCGCCGGATTGAATTTTTAATTTCTCACGTTTATAATCTTCTTCAATTTCAGAAAGAAGACTGAAATAATTCGAATACAACTGTCTAACTAATTCGTTAGGTGCTTTGCGTTCGAACCAATCTTTTGTATAATCTAATTTTGTAATGTCTTCAATATTTGTAAATGTTTCATCTTTAATTACAGTTCCGCTTCTTAAAACTACAGAACCATCTAAATCGCGAATACCGGAAGTAGTTTTACCTTCTGCTATTCTGGTTAATTTAGTGACAAGTTTTTTATAATGATTTTCGCGTTTTGAAATAAATGATGCATCCAAGCTATCCATTAATTTCTTTTCAAGCTTTTTAGAATCTGCATCTTTTCTCTTACGGCTAAATAATCTTGTTTTAATTACAACACCTTTGAGTCCTGGAGGTGCTTTCAAAGAAGCATCCTTCACGTCGCCGGCTTTATCGCCGAATATTGCTTTAAGAAGTTTTTCTTCCGGAGTCGGATCGGTTTCCCCTTTCGGAGTAATCTTTCCAATAAGAATATCACCTTCTTTAACTTCAGCACCTTCGCGAACAATACCATTTTCATCAAGATCTTTAGTAGCTTCTTCGCTAACATTCGGAATATCACGGGTTAATTCTTCTTCACCGCGTTTTGTTTCTCGAACTTGTAATTCAAATTCTTCTATATGAATTGATGTGAAAACATCATCTGCAACTAATCTTTCACTTAGAACAATAGCATCTTCAAAGTTGTATCCGCGCCATGGCATGAATGATACAAGCACATTTCTACCAAGAGCAAGTTCACCTTTGTCAATTGCAGGTCCATCAGCAAGAACATCACCTTTTTTAACTCTCTGCCCAGTTACAACAATTGGTTTTTGAGTAAAGCAGGTTTCCTGATTTGTACCAGCAAATTTTGTTAAGGTATATTCTACTTTTCTTTCATCATTAAAACTAACAAGAGTTGCAGGATCTGATTCGTCTACATCATATTTAACAATAATTTTCTTTGCATCACAGAATTCAACAACACCGTTATCTTCAGCAATTTTTATTGCACGTGAATCTCTTGCAAGTTTAGATTCCATTCCAGTACCAACAATTGGATTTTCTGGAACCATCAATGGAACTGCCTGACGCTGCATGTTCGAACCCATGAGAGCGCGGTTAGCATCATCATGTTCAAGGAATGGAATTAAGGCAGCTGCAGCAGAAACAATCTGCGAAGGAGCAACATCCATATAATGAACATTCTCTCCATGAACAACTGGGAATTCACCACGTTCACGGCATTTAACTCTTTCCTCAACAAATCTTCCCTGTTCATCAACAGGCACATTTGACTGAGCAATAATAAATTCATCTTCCTGATCTGCACTTAAATAATCAATACTATTCGATACTTTTCCATCTTTAACTTTTCTATATGGAGTCTCAAGGAATCCATAATTATTTACTCGAGTATAAATTGTTAATGAAGATATCAAACCAATGTTTGGACCTTCTGGAGTTTCGATTGGACATAAACGGCCATAATGTGAATGGTGAACGTCACGAACTTCGAAACCGGCACGTTCACGAGTAAGACCACCTGGTCCCAATGCAGAAATTCTTCTCTTGTGAGTTAATTCTGAAAGCGGGTTAGTCTGATCCATGAACTGTGATAATTGGTTTGTACCGAAAAACGCATTGATAACACTGCTAATTGTACGAGCGTTAACTAAATCTTGAGGCTGCATATTTTCGTTGTCGCGCATATTCATTCTTTCTTTAATTGTGCGCGCCATTCTTGCCAAACCAACATTATACTGCTGCTGAAGCTGTTCGCCTACAGTTCTTACTCTTCTATTTCCCAAATGATCGATATCATCAACTGCCATGTTGCCATTCTTCAACATCATAATATTTTTCATGATGGCAACAATATCTTCTGTTGTAATAACGCGAACGTTTTCATCAACATTAAGATTCAATTTATCATTCATTCTGAAACGGCCAACTTCGCCCAAATCATAACGTTTATCATTGAAAAACATTTTATCTATCAATCCGACAGCAGTTTCAATATCTGGAGCTTCACCAGAACGCAACTGACGATAAATAGCATAAAGCGCTTCTTCTTTTGATGTTGATGTATCTTTCTTGAGTGTATTAATAACTAAATCCTGATCGAAAGAAGTTTCAAGACTTAGCAGCTGAACTTTAGCAACATGCGAAGATTTAATGCTTTCAATTATTTCTTCAGTAAGTTCAACATCTTTTGTTGCATATATTTCACCGGTCTCATGATCAATGATATCACCTGCAGCAATTCTTCCAACATGTTTATCAACACTTAACTGTTTAACAGAAATTTCTTCAATAAGATCAAATAAGTTTAAAATTGATTCAACAGTTTCATAACCTAAAGCACGGAGTAAGGTTGTTGATGGGAATTTCTTTCTTCTATCTATATATACATACATTACATTGTTAATGTCAGTAGCAAACTCAACCCAGGAACCTCTGAAAGGAATAATCCTTGCAGAATAAATCGGAGTTCCGTTTGGATGAAATGTCTGAGCGAATGCAACACCAGGAGAACGATGCAATTGAGTAACAACAACACGTTCAGCGCCATTAATTATAAATGTTCCGCGTTCAGTCATGAAAGGCAGGTTACCAAGGTAAACTTCCTGTTCAACTGAATTAACATATTCTCCGGTTTCATCATCTTTTGTTGAGAGGCGAAGTTTTGCTTTTAATGGTGCAGAATAAGATAAACCTCTTTCTTCGCATTCAGCCATTGAGAATCTTGGTTTTTCAACATAGTACTCAACAAAATCTAATCTGTAAAATTCTTTATTATCCAGGATTGGGAAGTTTGCATTGAATACTGCCTGTAAACCCTTGTTGTCTCTTTGAGAAGCCGGAACTTTCAATTGAAGAAAATCTTCAAATGAATCCACCTGAATATTTAATAAATCCGGCATCTTAATAGGAGAAGAAATAGAAGCAAAGGTAATTCTTCCAGTGCTTTTATTAATTTTTGATTTTTCCAACCCTAACCTCCAGTTCGGTTTGATTTTTTTTCATTTCAATAAATGAAAGAAAGTGGCAGGACGGTCTTTACCATCCTACCACTTAAATGTTAATACTAAGAAACGCAAAACTCAATTACTTAACAGTAACTGTTGCGCCAGCTTCTTCTAATTCTTTTTTGATTTTTTCAGCTTCTTCTTTGTTAACGCCTTCTTTAACAGGTTTTGGAGCGCCGTCAACTAAATCTTTAGCTTCTTTAAGACCTAAACCAGTATGAGCGCGAACAACTTTAATTACATTGATCTTTGTAGCGCCTGCATTCTGAAGAATAACATCAAATTCTGTTTGTTCTTCAACTGGAGCGGCAGCAGCAGCACCTGGAGCAGCACCGGCAACAACAACTGGAGCAGCAGCAGTTACACCAAATTCATCTTCTAAAGCTTTCTTTAATTCAGCAGCTTCAACCAGCGTGAGAGCTTTAATCTTCTCAACTAATTCCTGAACTTTTTCTGACATTTTATTAACTCCTATTACAATTAATTTATTTTACAATTCAATATTATTATGCAGCTTTCTTTTTTGAGATTTCATCTATAACACTAACAAGATCTCTCATAACTGCATTAAGAGCACCAACAATTCCTGATGCAGGAGCGTTAACACTACCAATAATACCGGCAATGATTTCTTCTTTTGTCGGCATAGAGGCAATAGTACTAAGCTGATCGGCACCATAAAATGTTGATTCGAGATAGCAACCTTTGAAGGTTAATTTTTGGGAATCGTCACTATATTTTTTAATGATCTTTGCTGGTGCAACAAAATTTTCTGATGCAAATGCAACACCAATCATTCCCACTAACAAGTTGTTAAGTTGATCATAACCGCCAACTTGTTCAATCGCTTTTTTGAAGAGAGTGTTTTTGAATACTTTATAAGTTACACCATCTTTTCGGAAGCTAGAACGGAGTTTGTTAATATCTGCAACATTAACTCCACGATAGTCAACCAAAAACATAGCGGAAGAGTTTTTTATTAACTCTTTTATTTCTTCAATTATCTCTCCCTTTTCTGCTTTATTCATCGTTCTCCCGAATCGGTTTTAGAACATCGTTACTTATTTATAGAAGCATTTCTGGCCACGTTCACAACCGTGACGAGTGCGTAATTTTTATTAATCGTTTTTAGCTGCAAAAACAGTTTCGTCTTTAGTAATCTTTAAGCCAGGTCCCATTGTAGAGGATAAATATAAACTCTTAACATATGTTCCCTTTGCAGAAGATGGTTTCATCTTTACAATTGTAAGTAAAAATGCTTTGGCATTTTCTGTTAATTGTTCTGTAGTAAAATTGAGTTTACCTAATGATGTATGAACGATACCCGCTTTTTCAACACGGAATTCAATTTTACCGGCTTTAACTTCTTTAACTGCTTTTGCTACATCCTGGGTTACAGTACCACTTTTGGGATTTGGCATTAATCCTTTTGGACCAAGTACACGGCCAAGTTTACCAAGTTCACCCATAACATCCGGTGTGGCAATAATAACATCAATATCTGCCC
>DAIEQP010000209.1 GCA_027347805.1 Ignavibacteria bacterium
AGTGAAATTGCAGAGCGAATGACTCCTGATGAGCGGACAATTCCGATGAATCCGGCCATTGCAATTGCACCAATACCAATATGACGGACATAATTTCTAAAAATTTGCTCTGCCGACATATCTTTGATAAACAAAGTAACGCCTGATCCAATAGTAACGGTTAATTGATCGCCGAAATAAGAGATTAGCGGAACGAATACGAAGTATGATAAAAATGATCCGGCAACAATTATTGTTGAATATTTCAATCCAATCACATAACCCAAGCCAACAACAGCAGCGCTAGTGTTTAATCTAAAAACCAGTTTGTATTTATCTGCAAGCATCTGGCCAACTCCAACAACACGGGATGTAAATATCTCAGCCCAGCTGCCAAAAGTAGCAACAACAAAATCATAAATACCGCCAATTAATCCGCTCACAACAAGCACAAATGCCTGGTTGCCTCCCTTTTCACCGGCGACTAAAATTTCGGTTGTAGCAGTTCCTTCCGGAAATGGAAGTTTGCCATGCATCTCGCTAACGAAATATTTTCTAAAAGGAACTAGAAATAAAATTCCTAAAAATCCTCCGAGCAATGACGCAAAAAACATCTGAAAAAAAGTTGCCTGCAAATTCAATATATAAATTCCGGGCAGAACAAAAATAGCTCCTGCAACGACTGCTCCTGATGAAGAACCAATTGATTGAATAATTACATTCTGCCCCATTCCCTCCTGCTTTTTCAGCAGAGTAGTTAATCCAACGGCAAGAATTGCTATTGGAATAGCCGCTTCAAAAACCTGCCCGACTTTCAATCCAAGATATGCAGCGGCAGCAGAAAAAATCACAGCCATCAAAATTCCCGTCAACACAGAATATGTAGTTACTTCTGGAACAATTTTAGTTGGGGGCATTATCGGAACATATTCTTCACCGGGTTTTAATTCGGTATATGCATTTGATGGTAATCCGCTTGAAATTGGTTTTTCTTGTGAACTCATTTGCTCTCCAATTTTTTAAAAAATAAAATTGCACACAGGTTTAACTGATCAAAAAGATTAAAACTAATTTTCATCAGTGTCAATCCGTTTTTCTGTGTCAACTGCGTTTTATTAAATTAAACGCTATGAGGGATCATATAAACAATTAACATTAACAGTGCAGCAAGTATTACAAATAATTTTGGCATCTGGTTTTTCTTTATCATATAATAAGCAACTATCCAGCCGACAAAAGCAATCAATGTTTTGTTATCTGTAATATCGTTGCCGAATGGAATTCCGCCCCACATCTGACCGAATGCGTACCAATTCATTGCAAATCCTAATGGAAATCCTCCGATAAATAAAACGGCAAGTGTCCATATTGAATATTTTTTTAAATTCGGAACAGGAGCAAATCCTTCAAAAGCAGTTCTTGTAGAAAGCATCATCGCCAAAAACATAGCAATTATATGAGGGATTAAAACCCAAGGCGGAACATCACCTTTAAATCTCATAACAATAGTTTTTCCATCAGGAATCATTGCCTGGTTTCCAGCTTTGGATAGTTCAATAAAATATTCAACTTTTTCCAGCGGAGCCTGGGCAGGAATTTCCGCTTTTAAAATTTTATTTCCTTTCATCTCAGCAACATAGAATTCATCAAGAGTTTTATATTTTCTCCATTTCACAATTGCTTTAATTTCAGGATCGCCGGTTTCCAATTCAACAACATAATTAGAAGTTGAAACATGGCTCCTTTCAAGTTTGTAAACTATTTTTTTGTCTTCAAAAGTGATTTCTCCTTTCTTAGGATAAGTAGGGCCCGTCATTCTCTGAAAGATAGCCGAACCGGCAGTGATGATAAATGCAAGAATCCAAAACAAAACTGTTTTTTTCATATACCTTTATTTTTTGTTTAACAATTGGCTCAAACTTAGTGAATGGCGCTTTACGGAACAATCATTTTTTCTTTTTGAATCTTGATATTTGATTCAAGATTATGGCTTCATAAAATAAAACTTTCATATTTTGCAGTTAGATATTGAGGCTAAAATGTTTGACAAAGAAAAATTTATCGTCGATTCATTAAAAGACAGTGCCGACGTAAAATTAAAAATTTTTGAATCGTGCAAAACTGAATTACTCATAGCTGTTCAGAGTATAGTGGATTCTTTCCGTAACGGTAAAAAACTGCTTCTTTGCGGCAACGGAGGAAGTGCTGCCGACTGCCAGCATTTAGCAACCGAATTTGTCATTCGTCTTAGTCACCATATTCAAAGACCTTCATTGCCGGCTATTGCGCTTACTACTGATACATCCAATCTTACTGCGGGCGGAAACGATATCGGTTGGGAAAATGTTTTTGCAAGAACTATTCAAGGATTAGGAAATGAAGGTGATGTTCTGATTGCAATTTCAACAAGCGGCAATTCACCCAACATTATCAAAGCTGTTGAACAGGCGCACGAAAAGAAAATTTTGGTTGTTGGTTTTCTTGGCGGCAATGGCGGTAAATTAAAAGATAAAGTAGATCTTCCAATTATAATTCCTTCTACTAATACACAGAGGATCCAGGAAGGTCACATTACAGTTGGTCATATAATTTGCGAACTTGTTGAAACAGAACTTTACGGATAAATTTCTATTTCCATAAGCAACAATCTGCTTTTTTTCAAGTGGATTTTTTCTTTTCATTCTCTTTGATTTGCACTCCCAATTTATTTCCGGAGAAACATGAATATACCATTAGTTATTGCAAAAGAACTTAACATTACAGAAAAACAAGTTGTTACAGTAATAAACTTATTTAGCGAAGGTGCGACTGTTCCTTTTGTTGCCCGCTACCGAAAAGAACATACAGGCGGATTGGATGAAGATTATTTGAGAAATATTGAAGACCGCCTGAGTTATTTAACAATACTTGAAGAAAGAAAGCAGACAGTATTAAAAAGCATTGAAGAGCAGGGAAAACTTACTGAAGAATTGAGGAATAAAATTGTTGAGGCAACAAAACTTCAGGAAGTTGAAGATCTTTATCTTCCGTATAAACCCAAACGTAAAACACGCGGAACAATTGCAAAAGCAAAAGGTCTTGAACCTTTGGCCTTATTTATTTTAGCAAATCCAAAGTATGATGGTATCTTTGATGAAATTCTATCTCAATATATAAATGAAGAGCTTGGTGTTAATACAATTGAAGATGCTTTACAAGGCGCAAAGGATATTATTGCAGAAATGATTTCTGAAAGTGCCGATGTCCGCCAGGTTACAAGAGAAGTTTTATATGACGATGCTTTGTTAGTATCCTCCGAAGCAGATGCAAAAACTCAAAAAGCAGCAAATGCAAAAGATGTTTACCAGACTTATCACAACTTTAGTTGTCCGCTGAACAAAATAAAACAATATCAGACGCTGGCGATAAATCGCGGGGAGAAGGAAGGATTTTTAAAAGTCATTCTCAGTTTTAATCAACCGGGTGTATTAACAGCTATTTACGAAAAATATTTTGAATACGATGAATCTGTGTTTGATGAAATCCTCGAAGAAGTTGTAGAGGATTCTTTTCTCAGATTAATTCTCCCATCTATTGAGCGTGAACTGAGAAATCAATTAACAGAAGAAGCTGATTTACATGCGATAGAAATTTTCGCATCAAATCTTCGCCAGCTTTTACTCCAGCCCCCGATTAATAATAGAATGATTCTTGGTATTGATCCCGGTTTTGTATCAGGTTCTAAACTTGCTGTGATTGATACAACAGGAAAGTACATTGAAGGTGCTACAATCTATCCGCATCCGCCGCAGCAAAAAATTGAAGCCGCAAAAAAGATTTTGCTTGATATGATTAATCGCCACAAAGTAAATTTAATTGCCATAGGAAACGGTACAGCAAGCAGAGAAACCGAGCAGCTTGTTGCAGATTTAATCAAAGAAAACAAACTAAAAATTCATTACCTGATTGTTAGTGAAGCGGGCGCTTCTGTTTACTCGGCAAGTGAAGTTGCCAAATCGGAATTCCCTGATCTTGAAGCAAGCCAGCGCGGAAATATTTCAATTGCGCGACGTGTTCTCGATCCTCTCGCTGAACTTGTTAAGATTGATCCAAAATCAATTGGAGTTGGATTATACCAGCACGATGTAGATCAGAAATTATTAATGAAGAAACTCGACGATGTTGTAGAAAGCTGTGTAAACTATGTAGGCGTTGATGTAAACACTGCATCTGCTTCCCTGCTTACATATGTTTCGGGATTGAACAAACGTGTTGCAAATAATTTGATAAAACATCGTGAGAAGATAGGCAGATTTAAAAACCGTCAGCAGCTAATGGAAGTAACTGGTATGGGAGAAAAAGCTTTTGAACAGTGTGCGGGATTTTTGAGAATTCCAAACGGAGATAATCCACTTGACAACACTTCAATTCATCCCGAATCTTATGATGCAACTACAAAACTCTTAAAACTTTGTGAACTCTCTACAACTCACATAAATGAAAAAGGAAATCTTGTTGAGCTTTTTGTAAAAACAAAAGGTTCTGCAAAAATCGCTGATCAGATTGGAGTTGGAGAACCAACATTGATTGATATTCTTGATAACTTGAAAAAACCAGGACGAGATCCCCGTGAAGAAATGCCGGCCCCAATTCTTAGAAGTGATGTATTGAAAATGGAAGATCTTCAGGAAGGAATGAAATTGAAAGGTACCGTTCGTAATGTTGTTGATTTTGGTGCTTTTGTTGATATTGGTGTTAAGCAGGATGGTCTTCTTCATATCTCTCAAATTGCTAATAAGTATGTGAAAAATCCCCTTGAACTTTTAAAAGTCGGAGATATAATCGATGTAACTGTTGTTGGAATTGATATTCCAAAACAAAGAATTGCATTGAGTATGATTAAGTAAGTATCTAAAAAGGATCGCTGCTTTTAATCTGCAACGATCCTTTTTATCAGTATCATCTGCATTCCATTTCATTTCTTATTCCATTCAAAAATTTTTTATCTTTGTACACTTTACAAATAACTGAGGTTACAATGACAGCCAATATAGACATGATTAAGAAAGTGTATGCAAACTTTCAGAAGAAAGTTGATGCGGCAAGCAGCGTTGTAGGAAGACCGCTTACCTATGCAGAAAAAATTCTTTACTCACATTTGTGGGAAAAACCAGCACGTGAATTTTTAGGTGGAAAAGATTTTGCAGACTTTGCACCCGATCGTGTCGCGATGCAGGATGCAACAGCGCAAATGGCAATGCTCCAATTTATGCATGCTGGAAGAAAAGAAGCCGCAGTTCCGGCAACGGCACATGCAGATCATTTAATCGTCGCTCAAAACGGATCAAAGGAAGATTTGGAAAGTGCTATAAATGAAAATAGAGAAGTTTATGATTTCCTTGCTACAATTACACAGCGTTATGGTGTTGGATTCTGGAGACCTGGTGCTGGCATTATTCACCAGGTGATTTTGGAAAACTATGCATTCCCGGGTGGAATGATGATCGGTTCCGATTCACACACACCAAATGCCGGCGGGCTTGGAATGATAGCGATTGGTGTTGGCGGTGCAGATGTTGTTGATGTTATGGCAGGAATGCCATGGGAACTAAAATGGCCTAAACTTATCGGCGTTAAATTAAGTGGTAAACTTTCCGGCTGGACTTCCCCAAAAGATGTTATTCTTAAACTTACCGGCTTGTTAACAGTTAAAGGCGGTACCGGAGCAATTGTAGAATATTTTGGTGAGGGAACTAAATCAATTTCCTGTACTGGCAAAGCTACAATTTGCAACATGGGTGCAGAAATTGGGGCAACATGTTCTGTATTTCCATTTGATGAAAAGATGGCTGCATATTTAGAAAAAACAGACCGCGCCGATGTTGCAAAACTCGCTAGAAAAAACGCAAATGTGTTAAAAGCTGATGAAGATGTTTATTCAAATCCTGAAAAATATTATAACCAGGTTATAGAAATAAATCTTGATGAACTTGAACCTCATTTGAACGGACCATTCACACCAGACCGTGCATGGCCGATTTCTAAAATGAAAGAAGCCGTTGTTGAAAATAATTTCCCGGATAAATTAAGTGTTGCATTAATTGGAAGCTGTACAAATTCAAGTTATGAAGATATTGACC
>DAIEQP010000214.1 GCA_027347805.1 Ignavibacteria bacterium
AGAATTGGCAAAACAAAAAAATGTATTGCCCGGCCAGTTGGCGCTTGCCTGGGTTCTTGCACAAAAAGACTTTATAGTTCCTATTCCCGGGACAACAAAACCTAAACACATTGAAGAAAATATTAATTCAGCAGAAATAGTTTTAACCAATGATGAATTAAAAATTATAGAATTAATTTTCCCATTGGGAATTGCTAGCGGAACAAGGTACCCGGAAGCTGTAATGTCTAATCTTAACGCATAATTAGGAACCCGCGCTTCCTGCGCGGGTTTTTTCATTCAAGCAGTTTTTTTTCAGTAAAATTTTATCAAGCACCACCAATTATCCGGCATTATGAAAAACCAGCTGTCGGGTATCGTCATTTTGCGAATATTATTTTCTTTGGTTGTAAGGAAATGTAATTTTGATCATTGTATTAATGAAATATAACGGGAGAAAAGTATGTGGTTCACAATTACTCCAAGATTTAAAACGATAATTCTAATTACTCTTATTCCATTTCTTATTGCAGCACAGGAAAAAAAGATTGATGAATTAATACAACAGAAATTTGAATCTCTTGATCAGAGACTTGATCAATTGGAAAAAGGAATTGATGATATACTTTGGTACAATAAAGTTGACGATGTTGTCAACATAGAAAAAGTTTTCATTGCAGGGCCGCCTCCAGCTAAAGTAGAAAATCCGACTGCAATGGGCGCAAAAAATCCTGTTAAATTCTGGTCTTACGTTTTTATTCCCAAAAAGATTGACAGAAGCAAAAAATATCCGCTGATAGTTTTACCTCACGGAGGTGTTCATGGAAATTTCGGTACTTATCATACACATATTATTCGCGAACTAGCTGCACAAGGCTACATTGTGGTTGCGCCTGAATACAGAGGCAGCACAGGTTACGGTTATGATTTTTACAAAAAAATCGATTACGGCGGTCTGGAAATTGAAGATAACAATGCAAGCCGCGCCTGGGTAATTGAAAATTATGATTTTGTAGATGCAAACCGTGTTGGAATAACCGGCTGGAGTCATGGCGGATTAATTGCCTTGATGGATATTTTTGAGCATCCGGATGATTATAAAGCTGCATTTGCCGGTGTTCCGGTAAGTGATCTTGTATTACGAATGGGCTACCAGGGACAGGAATATGAAAAAGATTTTTCGGCAAAATACCATATTGGAAAAACAGTCAAAGAAGATGTAAATGAATACAGAAGACGTTCACCGGTTTTTCATGTTGATAAATTAAAAACTCCTTTGCTGATTCATACAAACACAAATGATGATGACGTGTATGTTCTTGAAGTCGAACATTTAATTGAAGCACTTAAAGCAGCTAATAAAAAATTCGAATATGAAGTTTTTAATGATGCGCCGGGCGGACATAGTTTTGACAGAATTGATACTAAAACTGCAAGGCAGGCACGATTTAAAATTTATAAATTCATTGGTGAATATTTAAAACCGCCTTTTCCTTTTTCATCTGTCAAGGATTTAGAAAAAGCGGCATACAAATAAGAATAGCTTCTGTTATTAAAGACTTAATAAGAAATTTTTGAGTGTGTCAAATTTATTGTCTAACACAATAGATTTTTTTTCTCTATTAATACACTCTTTCAAACGTTCAGGTATTTCAATCTCTTTTCCAAGAGTGCTTTCAATAATGTCTTTAAATTTTGCCGGGTGAGCGGTTTCAACATTAACACCAAAATATTCTTTTTTATTATGGTTTGATAAAAACTTTTTGAGAGCTAAATAGCCGACAGAACCATGCGGATCGATTATATAATTATATTTTTCAAAAACTTCCTTTATTCCGTCAACAGTTGATTCATCATTATGGCTTACTGAAAATATTTCTTTGTTCATAGCCTCAACGACACCATAAATATTCTGAATCCTTTCAAAATTACTTGGATTACCGACATCCATCGCGTTTGAGTAAGTCTGCACTGATTTACGCGGTTCGTATTTTCCGGAAGAAAGATAATTTGTAAATACATCATTACTGTTTGTTGCCGCAATAAACATATCAACCGGCAGCCCCATTTTATGCGCCATTAAACCTGCCGTAATGTTTCCCAGATTTCCGGAGGGCACAGAAACTACTACCTTTTTATTTTTCTTTGCTACCTGCTTGAATGCATTGATATAATAGAATGATTGTGGAATCAAACGTGCAATATTAATTGAGTTTGCTGAGCTGAGATTCAATTTTTCATTCAATGCTCTATCTACAAATGCTTTCTTTACCAAATCCTGGCAGTCATCGAATGTTCCTTGAATTTCTAGCGCAGTAATATTTTTACCAAGAGTTGTTAATTGTTTTTCCTGGATAGCACTGACTTTTCCGCTTGGATAAAGGATGAAAACATTTATTCCTTCAACTTCATAAAAACCATTTGCAACGGCACTTCCAGTATCACCGCTTGTTGCAACAAGTATATTTAATTCTTTTTCACTTCCCTGAACAAAATATCCCATAGTTCTAGCCATGAACTGGGCGCCGAAATCTTTAAATGCTAGCGTTGGTCCGTGAAAAAGCTCAAGTATTCCAATTGATTCATCAAGCTCAACAACCGGCGCTGGAAAAAAAAGAGATTTTGAAATTATTTCGCGAAGTTTTTCATCACTAATTTCATCTCCGGCGAATTTTTTTGCCGTTTCAAATCCGATTTCTTCAAATGATATCGATTCAAGATTTTCAATAAATGAATTCGGAAAAGATGGAATTTCTTCAGGCATAAATAGACCGCCATCGGAAGCTAATCCTTCCATTACCGCTTCTTTGAATGAAACTAATTTATTTTTATTCCGTGTGCTGAAATATCTCATTAACCAATTATCCTTGGCCCAACTCTGTTAATAGGTGAAACATGAACAATATTTTCTTTTGTGTATTTGGAAGAAACTTTTTTCATTGCTCTTCCAATTGCAATGCCTTCTTCCTGAGATTTGCTTAATGCAAATATTGCAGGGCCGGATCCGGAAATGCTGCAGCCAATTGAGCCATGTGACAGTGCGGCTTCTTTAATTTCGTAAAAACCAGGAATTAATGTTGCACGTGCGGGTTCTGCAATTAAATCATGCAGCGAACGTTTTATAAGTTCATAGTTGTTTTTCAGCAGTCCAGTTACTAATCCCGCAACATTACCAGTTTGTGTTATAACGTCATGCAGATAAAAATTTTTGCGAATAAGTTTTCGTGCTTCACTCGTTTTTATTTCAAACTGAGGATGAAGAATCGTACAGAACATATCTTTTGGTGCTGCAAGCGGAATAATATCAAGCGGATTATAACCGCGAATTAAAACAAATCCTCCCAGTAAACATGGAGCAACATTGTCTGCATGTATTGAACCTGAAGCAACCTCTTCACCAAGAAGAGCAAATTCCATTAATTCTTTTTTTGTGAATGGTTTGCCAAGCAGTTCATTCAATGCAAAAGGAGCCGCTACAGCACTTGCAGCACTTGAGCCCAAACCGCTTCCGGAAATCATTTTCTTTTTTATTTCAAGTTCGACACCAAATTTACTTTCTACTCTGGCAAGCATATGATGCAAAGCTACTGTAGCAGTGTTCTTTTTTACATCAAGCGGCAACTTGTTTTTATCTCCAACAATTTTGGAGATACGAATTCCCGGTTTATTTGTAAGTCGAACTATCATCTCTTCAACTGGTGTGTTTATTGCAAAACCCATTATATCAAAACCGGGGCCGCAATTTGAAACCGTTGCGGGTGCAGTAACCTTTATGCTTTTTTGTCCCATAATTATTCCAGCATTCCTTTTGCTTTCATTAATTCTGCAATTAAAATTGTTCCGCCGGCTGCGCCGCGAACAGTGTTGTGAGAAAGTATCACAAATTTATAATCGAACAATGAACATTCTCTTAATCTTCCAACAGAAACCGCCATTCCTTTACCAAGATTTCTATGCAGGCGGGGCTGCGGATATCTTTCACCTTCCAGATAAATAATCGGTTGTTCCGGCGCGAATGGTAAATTTAATTTCTGCGCTTCAGAAGAAAAACTATTCCATGCTGAAATTATTTCTTCCTTGCTTGCTTTCTTTTTTAATTTTACCTGAACGCATTCGGTATGTCCATCAATAACACTTACCCTGTTGCATTGCGCGCTCATTTTAATTTCTGCAAATTCAATTTTGTTTCCTGCCATATTGCCAAGAATTTTTCTTGGCTCTGCTTCCATTTTTGCTTCTTCACCGCCGATGAATGGAATTACATTATCAATAATATCCATACTTGGAACGCCGGGATAACCGCCGCCGGAAACTGCTTGCATTGTTACAACATTAACAGCTTCCAAACCAAAATTATCATGAAGCGGTTTTAATGCAAGTGCCAAACCAATTGTAGAACAATTTGGATTTGTTACAATTGCGCCTTTGCCATACTTCTGAATTTTTACAAGATCAAGATGATCCGGATTAACCTCCGGCACCATCAAGGGAACATCTTCATCAAAGCGATGATTTTTTGCATTAGAAATTACGATGTATCCGGATTTAGCTAAATTTTCTTCAATCTCCCCGGCTACTGATGCATCCATTCCCGAGAAACATATTTTTGATTCAAGATTAGTATCGCACTCTTTTACAATTGTATTTGCAATATTTTGGGGAAGCTGTGATGCCATTACCCAATTTGTAGCTT
The DNA here is from genome assembly GCA_027347805.1 of Ignavibacteria bacterium. Classification (GTDB taxonomy): domain Bacteria; phylum Bacteroidota; class Ignavibacteria; order Ignavibacteriales; family Melioribacteraceae; genus Stygiobacter. Next base: position 4,673 of record DAIEQP010000214.1, read on the forward strand.
CGCTGTATTTTTTTCCTGCAGACCTTTCAGATGCAGCAAGTTCATTAATTTCAAACCAGGGATGGTTTTAAAGCAATTCAATAAATTTCTGTCCAACGCTTCCGGTAGCGCCTAAAATTGCAACTTTAGTTTTCTTTATCTCACTCATTATTTATCCCAGATAATTAGAAATTCTTAAAATATCAGAAAGTATACCGCCAGCCGTATATTCAGCACCGGCACCAAAACCTTTAATTGTAAGTGGGCATTCTTTAAAATTCATTGTAGTGAAAGCAACAATATTTTCGCTCCGTGTTAAACCAAAGAAAGAATGGTTCTTATCAATTTCTTCAATGGAAAGTTTTGCCTTTCCATTTTCATATTTTGCAATGTAACAAAGCACGCAGCCCTTTTCTGCTGCTTTCTTTTTTCGTTCAATGATTTTATGATCATCTTTTTTCATAATTTCATAAAACTCTTCAAGGGTTTTTGCCTTGTCAGCTTCAGCAGAAATTAATTTCTCAACCTCAATATCAGAAAGTTCCATTTGAATGCCGCACTCGCGAACAAGAATCAAAAGTTTTCTTGCCATATCAAGTCCGCGCAAATCATCACGCGGATCAGGTTCCGTGTAACCTTTCTCTTTTGCAAGCCTAACTACCTCACTGAAGCTGTCACTTTCTTTCAAAGTATTAAAAATAAAACTCAGAGTTCCCGAGAAAACTCCTTCAATCTTTTCAATTTTATCACCGTTTGCAATCATATCTTTTAATGTTGCAATTACAGGCAGTGTTGCACCAACATTGGTTCCGTACTTAAACTGAACATTATACTTAGCTGCAGTATCTCTTAACGCGAGAAACTGCTGATAACTTTGTGTGTTTGCAATTTTGTTTGGTGTCACAATCGAAATAGATGAACTTAGTATTTTTAAATAATTATTGACCACGCCATCACTTGCCGTGCAATCAACCAGAATTGAATTGGGCAGTTTAAGTCCTTTCATAGATTCAATAAACTTATCGAGATCAGGCTTTGATCCTTCTTTTGTCATCAAATTCTGCCAGTTGCTTAGTTCAATTCCTTTTTCATTCATCAACATGTTATCAATATTTATCAAACCAATCACTTTCAATTTAGCATGTATTTTTTCAGCAATAAATTCTTTTCTCTCATGAATTATTTTTAAAAGAGCACCTCCAACAAGTCCGGTTCCAACCAAAAAGATATTTAAAGTTTTTTGCCTGTCGCGCGATAAGAAAAGGGAATCGTGTAATACATTTAGTGCTTTCTTTAAAAATTGCTTCTGTATTACAAGAGAAACATTTAATTCCGAAGATCCTTGTGCGATTGCAATTATGTTAATTCCATTTTTTCCAAGCGATTGGAAAATTTTACCAGATACCGCGGGGGTATGTTTCATGTCCTCGCCAACAACAGCAATGATTGACATATCGGGTTCAATAACAACTTCGTCAATCATTCCATCGCGAATCTCCCAGCGGAATTCTTCTTCTATCACTTCTTTAGCAAGCGGACCGTTTTGAGGAAGAACTGCAAGACAAATACTATGCTCGGATGAAGCCTGTGTAATCAGTATAATATTGATTTTAGCTTTTGCCAGAGCGCCAAATAATCTTGAAGATATACCAACAACACCAACCATTCCGCTTCCGGTTATCTGTAACAAAGAAATATCGTCAATAGATGAAATTCCTTTTACAGTAAGTTCAGCAGCATTTGTTTTGTCTGCAATCAAAGTTCCATCGTGAGAAGGATTAAATGTATTCTTAATTCTAATCTTAATTTTTTTCTTTAATGCCGGCTTCATTGTCGGCGGATGAATAACTTTAGCGCCGAAGTGTGACATTTCCATTGCCTCTTCATATGTAACAGCTTTTAATGAAAATGCATCGGTAACTTTCCTGGGATCGGCTGTTAATATTCCATCAACATCAGTCCATATTTCAATTTCTTCCACATCAAGAGCGGCGCCGAAGATTGATGCAGAATAATCAGAACCGCCTCTTCCTAAAGTTGTTGTATCTCCGTTTTCAGTTGAGCCGATAAATCCAGTTATTATCTGAATCTTTGGATGAGCAGCAAAATATTCAACAATGTTTTTATCTGTCGTTTCAAAATCTACTTTAGCGTTTCCAAATGATTTGTCCGTCTTTATCACTTTGCGGGCATCCAGAAATTCTGTTTCAAATCCGCGAGCATTCATAGCTTCAGAAATTATTGTGCAGCTTAACCGTTCTCCGAAACTTTCAATATAATCAAGCGTGCGGGGAGTTAATTCCTGTATAAGGAAAATTCCATGAAGAATTTCTTCAAGCTCCACAATCAGATTCATTACTTTTTTACCGACAGCAACTTTATCACTCTTGGTTTGTATTAAATAGTTTACGGCATCGTAATGAATTTGTTTGAGTGCTTCAAGATCATCTTTGTAGGAATCATTCCTTGCAACAGTTTTATTGGCAAGAGCAATTAATCTGTCTGTAACTGTTTGGAATGCAGACGAGACAACGCCAATATGAATTCCGCTATCGGAATATGTTTTTAGAATGTTTATTACGTTACTTATGCGCTCTGGTGTACCCACCGAGGAGCCGCCAAATTTTAAAATTCGCATGATTATTCACGGATTTATGAAATGTTACAAAATTGGAACCTATGATAATAAAAAAGAACTGTAACCGGAAGTCATCCGGCCCATTTTAGATATTATTTCGGCTAGTGGTATTATTTAGGCAAAAACTACTTTTGGCCAGGTATAATACCGAATGCTCTCATATTAGGAATTAAAACTTCCAGCACATCGCGGCTAAATTCTTTTGTTGAAGAGGGACTTCTTGTTTCAGTAACTGCACTCCAAATTAACCTTCCATCTTCTGAAGGTTCATAAACACTTGTTTCGAGCTGGTAAACTTTTTCTTTTTCAATTCGACCTGGGACATAAACTTCTCTATAAATCCTTGAGTAACTGTGAAAAAAATGTCCGTGAATTGCAACAACTGGATAAATAGTTGCAAAGCCTGGTGTTCGGTATTTTCTAATCTCCTCATTTACTTTGTGAACCATCAATACAGCATCAAATTTATTTCCTAAATATGAACTGAGATTTGAAGAATCCGGAATATCTTTTGGAAAGTCTTTATAAGATGGATGAGCTTTTACACCATTACTTTTTAACGAATTCACAACTGCATCTTCCCATTCTCTTCGTTTAGTATTATTATTATTCACGCAAATAACAAAAACATTTTTCAACTGTGCAGGTTTTAATTCCGGGTCTTTCCATGAATTAATTAATTTTGATGATGAGCATCCAGTAACAAGAAAAATTACTGTTACGGAAAAAATTAACCTCAATATTTTATTAAGACTATTCATAATCACTCCATAATACTTCGAATATTATACACCTGATATGGGACAAAAGTTTATTAAAAAACTAAACAAACCAGTGTAAAAAAAAAGCCGCTTAACGCGGCTTTCACTTAAATTATTTTTTAGTCGGAACATCTATTTTATAAACTATCCCTTCAAATTTTCCATCTTTAATTTTAGCTGTTTCTTTTTGGTTATCGGTACCGTACACCATCTTTTCAATTTCAAATTCGAAAGAACCAGAAATTGTTTTTGCGGCCTCATCAAATTTTGTTATTTCGCTAGATCCCTCAATTGAATTCCACTGCGGATTATCGGGGCCATCCGGTACCCATATAATTTCAGCATCCGGTGTTTGACCAGTTTCATAATTGTGCGGCATATATTCCAGCTTAACCGGAAGTTCACCTTTTATTTTATCAACTTTTAAATAAAGGTACATGCCTTTATCGCCATTTTGAATTTTTATTTGAAGGAAATTTTGTTTACCAATATTTACCTGTAACGCTTCGGTTACTTTACCAGTAAATGTATTTCCATTTACTACACAACTAAAGGTTTGAGCATAATTAACATTATTAATCAAAACCCAGGTGGTGATCATAAAAAATGTTTTTAAGAGGATTTTCTTCATCCAACTCTCCTAAATAATTTTGAAATTATTACCCCGCCATAAACTGCGCAAAGGTAACTTAATTCATGTTTTGGTTCAAGTGAGAAAATATGACACGGTAAATTTTAACTATAAATTACTGCGCTTAAATATCCCACCACTTCCGATTTATCACCTGTTATTTCACCCGAATTCGTTCTGGCAAGTATCATAGATTTCCGTTTTCTAATTAGTTCGGCGGCTTTCATCAATGCTACTATTGGTCCCCCGCCACATGCTTCGCACTTTCTTGCATCAAGATCATCACGAAGTCCTTCATAATCAAATGCAATTATTCTGCGTTCTATAATTGAATCCAATTTATCCGCAACTTCACTTGTATAAAAATGTGAAAGGTCAGAGCTGGCAACAATTATAGTTTTATCGTCAACAACTTCTGCAAGCTTTTCGGCTAAACCGTCAATAAATAGTTTACCTTGATCCCCCATAACAACAGGCACAATTGAAAAATCTTTTTTTATTGTCTGCAAAAAAGGAATTTGAACTTCAACTGCATGTTCTGCTTTGTGCCCGTTCTTTCCTTCAAAAATGTAAGATTGATTTTCTACCAGCTTAGAAACCATCTGCTTATTTAATTCAACAATGCCTAAAGGAGTTTTGTATGCATCCCCGCTGTAAATCGATATTCCGGGAAAATATTCCCTATGACTTGGAGAAAGAATAATAACTGTTTCAAAATCCTTATCCGAAATTGAATTATACGCATACGCTGCTGTTTTTCCAGAGTAACGATAACCAGCATGTGGAGATACAATTCCAATCGGATCAGAAAATTTCTCTTCCGATTTTGTAATATCCAGCATCAATTTAATTTCATCTTTTAACTGAGCCGGTGATGAGGAATAAAACATTCCCGCAACTGCAGGTTCTCGGATTGTTTTCATTTTTTTATAATTTCATTTTCATTAAAAACTGTCGCTGTAAAACCCATTAACTTCAGTTGTTTTTCTTTCCACAGATCTTTATGAAACCCAGCCTTCTGGCAAATTGAATCCAGGTACTCATCACGATTCATTTTGTGTTCGATTGGCACCTGAGGAAGAAGCAATCCTCTTCTTCCCTTTTCTTCAAGGATTAATCCGTGTTTACCAAGCTCAATTTCATCATAGCCATTTAAAGGAAAAGGTTCCGATAAAATTGATATTTCTATTTCAATATCATTAAGCTCAGATTCCTTAACAGACGCAAAACGTGGATCATACTGCGAAGCCTGAATCGCTGCCTGGCAGACTGTATTAAATACAGGCTGGTCACCTATAATATAGCCAATACATCCTCGCAGAGAATCAAATTCAGTTAATGTTACAAAAGCTCCAGCATGCGATTTCAAAACAGGATGTTTTTCATAATCTGGTTCTATTATTGTTTTTCTTTTGAAGACTGATTCAATCGAATCCCGGGCAGCACTTAGCAACAATTGTTTTTCTTCATCTGTTAGCTCCATTTATCCTCCTGATTTCTCAAAGATTTAATCAAGATAATATACATCAACAGCGTGTTTGCCTCTCAGCAGAAACAAAAATTCTTTATAAATAAAAAATGAATCGGTGAATAAATTGCTCACATTCTGATTCAGATCGCTTTCAAAAATTGTCTTAGCGGATTCTACATCTATTATTTGAAATTTGTTTGTATAGGTTCCGCCCTTGTTTTTTTCATGATAATTAAACATCAGCATGTTCTTGTAGAGATTAAATTCTATCTCTCCGGCAAGTTGTAGTTTTTCAGTTTTAGTTTCAATCAGTTTTTTTTCAGCTTCATTTTCAGATTCGCTTATCCGTACAGGATAAATATACCGGCTCCAATCTTTGTATTGATCTGCTTCCGAGCGAAGATTGTTGATCATCGAATAATTGCTTCCCAATTCTTCAATCAATCCACCGGTCAGGTAATCAATCGCAAAATAAGTACGATCTTCAAATCCCTGGACAAAACAATAAATCTTGTCATTGTAAATAAACTGAAAGGAATATTCAGTATTAGTCCATATTA
>DAIEQP010000216.1 GCA_027347805.1 Ignavibacteria bacterium
AATAAGATAATAAGATTATTTTTCAAAAAATTAATCTTCCTAATATCCAACGGAAACAAATACTGCCCGTTTGAAACATTATTTATTATTAATATCAACTATTTCAGGTTTTAATCGATAATAACTTAAACTTTTTAGCCATTAATTTGGGAGGTTTATTGTGTCACTTTCTCAGTTAATTGATGTTAAACCCGAAAACTGCACTCTTTGCCACAGATGTATAGCGGTGTGTCCAGTAAAATTCTGCAACAATGCATCTGGTGATTATGTCAAAGTTGACCCTGATCTTTGTATTGGGTGCGGAGAATGTCTATCAGTTTGTGAACATGACGCAAGATTTGCAATAGATGATTTCTCAAAATTTATAAATGGAATTGAAAGAGGAGAAAAAATAATTGCTGTTGCAGCACCAGCAGTTGCATCAAATTTTCCTGATGAGTATCTCCAATTAAATGGATGGCTAAAATCTATTGGCGTTAAAGCAATTTTTGATGTTAGCTTTGGCGCTGAATTGACAATTAAATCATATCTGGAACATGTTAAACAAAATAAACCCCAATGCGTAATTTCTCAGCCCTGTCCTGCTTTAGTAACTTACATCCAGACGTATAAACCGGAATTAATTAAATACCTTGCCCCTGCTGACAGCCCGATGGTTCATACAATGAAAATGGTGAGAACATTTTACAAAGAATATTCGAATCATAAGATTGCTATTATTTCACCTTGCTTTGCTAAACGCAGAGAATTTGATGAAGTAGGAATTGGTGATTACAATGTTACAATTAAGCAATTGAAAAAATATTTTGATGAAAAACATATAAACCTATCAAGATTCACTAAAGTTGAATATGATAATCCTCCGGCAGAAAGAGCTGTACTTTTTTCAACTCCAGGCGGATTATTGAGGACAGCACAAAGAGAATTGCCTGAAATAGTGAACATCACCAGAAAAATTGAAGGACCGAATACTATTTATCATTACTTTGAGACTCTCTTAAAAGATATCGACCAAAAAAAAGCTCCCATTTTAGTAGATTGTCTTAATTGTGAGAAAGGATGTAACGGTGGAACCGGTACACTCAAAGATAAAAGCATGGATGAACTTGAGTATTATGTTGAGAAAAGGAATATCGAGGTTCAGGAGAGATATAAAAACAAATTGTTAAAAAAGCCATCTAAAAAGAAAATTCAAAAAACAGTCAATAAATTTTGGAAAGAAGGTTTGTACGGAAGAAGTTATAAGAATCTTTCTGCGAATTTATCTAAAATAAAAATTCCTAATCAGCAGGAGTTAAATAAAATTTTTCACGATCTCAATAAGACAAAAGAAGAAGATATAAAAAACTGCTCTGCATGCGGATATAACAGTTGTGAAAAAATGGCAACAGCAATTTTCAATGGCTTAAATACGATTCACAATTGTCACGATTACCTGGAAAAAATTGAAACACAATTCCAAGAAAATCTTCCGCTTGTCAGCAGATTTGCCGAAGGTGATCTTAGTGTCAGATTCAACGATAATGGCGAAACAGAAGCATCCAATTTCTTTAAAGAATTTAATATTTCCCTAACTTCAATAAGAGAAATGTTTAAAAAGATTGTTGAGTTAGTTTCAATTACAACTGATCTTACTAATAGAATTACGGGTGAAAGTGAAGTATTAGCTTCAGGAGCAGATGAACAGAGTTCCGAAGCATCTCAAATTGCATCTGCAATAGAAGAAATAACATCAACAATTATAAAGAACTCTGAAAATTCTAATTTAGCTTCTAAAAATGCACATCAATCTGTTGATACCGCAAATGCCGGCGGCGAAATTGTTCAATTAACAGTTAATGGAATGCAGGGAATAATTCAGATAGTATATAATGCCGCAAGTACAATCAGTCAGCTAGGAAACAACAGTCAACAGATCGGGGAAATAGTTCAAGTAATTGATGAAATAGCTGACCAGACAAATCTCTTAGCTCTTAACGCTGCAATAGAAGCGGCAAGAGCCGGCGAACAAGGAAGAGGTTTTGCTGTTGTTGCCGATGAAGTAAGAAAACTGGCAGAAAGAACTACTAAAGCAACGAAAGAAATTTCGCAGATGATACTTAAAATACAGCATGATACAAAAGATGCGGTTCAATCAATTCAGCTTGGTTCAAAAGAAGCAGAAAAAGGAAAAGCTCTGGCAGAAAAATCCGGGGAAGCTTTAAATGAAATCATTAAAATGGCAACTGCAACCGTTGATGTAGCAAATGAAGTCGCAGCATCAAATGAAGAACTTTCTGCATCTTCAGAACAAATTTCTCAAAATGTAAGATTAATCAGCGAAGTTACATTTACTTCTTCCAAAGGAATTAAAAAGATAGCAGACACTGCTGAAGAATTGAAAGTATATAATGATAATCTCGAAAAGTTGATTGGAAAATTTGTTATTGAGGAAAAAGAATTAATTCAACAAAATTTTTGATTTAAAAAATAACTTTTCTAATTTGGTTTCGTAGTTCTTAAACATTTTGTGGTGATTTACTTAATAGGGAAACCGGTTAAAGTCCGGTACTGCCGCGCAACTGTGAGAGATGTAAGTTGTTTATCGATTTACCACTGTTCTAAATTTGAATGGGAAGGTGTTAAACAATATCTCAAGTCAGGAGACCTGCCACAATAACAAATTAATAACCTTCGCGGGTAGGGTTTTGATTTACGAATTAACATACCAAATTTCGTCTCAAAACAATTTGCAGCAGCAAATTTTTTCTTCCCCCGAAGTTACATCTTTCAACTATGATTGGATTTTCCAGTCAATTATTAAAAGGAGTAACTTCCATGAAATTCTTACGTAATTTTTTTCTGCTATTTATTTTGTTAAGCAGAATGCTGTACTCACAACAGGATTCAATCAAAACAACTCTAAATGAAATTGTAATTTCTGCCACCAAAACAGAGACGCCTTACTTTGCTATCGGAAGTTCAATTTCAATAATCACAACAGAGATGATTCAGAAGTACCAAATCAAAACTGTAACCGATGCACTTCGCATTATTCCTGGTATAACAATAACACAGCAAGGCGGTCCAGGAAAAATGACATATGCATATATTAGAGGGACAAATTCAAACCACACATTAGTTGTTTTGGATGGTGTGACAATGAATGACGCATCATCGCCCAGCAACGCTTTCGATCTTTCTGAATTAAACACAAATGATATTTCCAGAATAGAAGTAATAAAAGGTCCTCAAAGCACTTTATATGGATCAGATGCAATTGCCGGTGTAATAAATATCATTACAAAAAAAGGAAGTTCCAAACCGAGCTATTCTTTTGAAGGTGAAACAGGGGCAAATAAATATTATCGAGGCAATCTTTATACCTCGGGTGTTATCGGAAATCTTAGTTACTCAATTAATGCATCACAAAGTGCGAGCGATGGAATTTCTGCTGCCAGTTCTGAATATGGAAATACAGAAAAAGATGGATTTTCAAATACGACATTCAGTTCAAACTTATTTTACACTTTGAATCCGGAATTTAAAATTGGTTTGTTGTATAAATTCGGAAAATCAAAATCCGATCTTGATCAAAATGAAAAATATGGCGATGATCCAAATTTTACTTACAGGCTTGAGGATCATCTTTGGAAATTAAATCTGGAAGGAACATCTTTCAATGGAATTTGGGAACAATCTTTATCAGCATCATACATAAAACGGTTTTCACAAAATCTTGATTTAACCGATCAAGTTCATCCGTCATTATCATCGGATGCTTTCAACAATGCAAATAGATTCAAAATCGACTGGCAAAATAACCTAAGATTTTTACCAAACAATTTAATAACTATTGGATTTGAGCATGAAGTTGAATCAGCTAATACAAGTTACCTCTCAACAAGTGAGTGGGGCCCATTTGATAGTATTTTTCCAAATCAATCTTTAAGAAATTCCGGACTATATATTCAAGATCAATTTAACTTAAATAATTCTTTCTTCAGCACTGTTGGATTAAGATATGATACAAATGAAAAATTTGGGAATGTATACACTTTTAGAATTGCGCCATGTTATTATATAAAATCAACTCAAACACGTTTTAAAGCAACTTACGGAACCGGTTTCAAAGCTCCTTCTTTATTTTATTTATTTGATCCGATGTTCGGGAATCCAAATCTTCAACCAGAAAAAAGTAAGGGTTGGGATATCGGCATAGAACAATTTTTTGAAAACAACAATATTTCAATTGGGCTAACATATTTTGGAATCGAACTTGAAGATATGTTTGGGTTTGATGCAAATTATAAAACAATAAATATTGATAAAGCTTCATCAAACGGTTTTGAATTTTTAGGCAGTGTAAGATTATTCCCATCTTTAGTGCTCAACGGAAATTATACATTTACGCAAACAAAAAATGAATCCGTAGGAAGTGCAGATTTTGGTGAAAAATTATTACGCAGACCGAAACATCAATTCTCTCTTTATTCAAATTACCAGGTAAATCAAGAACTGGGAATAAATTTTATTATAAAATATATCGGCGAAAGAGATGATAAAGATTTTGGAGCCTATCCGGCACAACGTGTTACATTAAGTGATTACACTCTCGTTGATTTTTCAGCACAGTATAATTTATTCAGTAATGTAACTCTAAAAGCTAGAATGGAAAACCTATTTGACAAGCGTTATGAAGAAGTTTTATACTATGGAACTCTTGGTAGAAGCCTTTACATTGGTTTAGATGTAAACATGTAAATAATAAAGCCGGAGTAATATTTTACTCCGGCTTCTAAAGAATTAGTTTCTTTGAAAATTCCTCATTCTTTCGGCTCTTTCTTCAAGCATTTTTTTATACTCAACTTTTTGGTCATCAGTCAGTAATAATTCAATTTCTTTATCTGTTTTTTCTCTAACCGGAACCATTTTTTCTCTCATAGCAGAAAAATCTCCACCTGCTTCATCTCTAATTTTCATAATCTCTTTCATTTGAACATTCAAAATTGAGTCTACCTTTGTAAACTGAGAGTCTGTAAGCTTTAGTCTTGTCTTATAATCTTCAAGAGTTTTTTTCAATCGATCTTGTGGATTACCGCCCATTTGTGCAAATGATTGAGCGGATACTGCAAGGAATAATACTGCAACTAAAACAGCAACTGATTTGATTTTCATTCTAACTCCTTTTATTTGATGAGTAACATTTTTTTCGTTTGATAAAATTCATTTGCCTGTAAAGCATAAAAATAAACACCGCTTGAATACTTACTTGCATCCCAGATAATTTCATGCTTGCCGGCTGAAATATTTTTGCTTATGAGTGTTTGAACTTCCTGCCCGGTTTCATTATAAATTATTAATCTAACAAAGGAATCCTGAGGTAAAGAATATGAAATTTTTGTAACAGGATTGAATGGATTAGGATAGTTCTGCGCTAGTTCATATTTAGCAGGAAGTAAAAACTCATTTTCTAAATCGGTAGGATATTTAATCAGTTGAAGCGGATCAAAATCTTTTAGTAATACTTCTTTAACTCCGGCAGTATTTAATCCAAAATGATCTCTGAGTATCGCTGCATAAACACGCCTGAAATCATTTTCAAAAATTATATCGCCATTACTATCAAGCTTAGAAAGATTTGCATTATTGCCGATTATAGAACCATTAACATTACTGCCAATCACGAACATCGGAGCCGCAGATCCATGATCGGTTCCTGAGCTTGCATTTTCTTTTACACGCCTTCCGAATTCCGAGAATGTCATGATAACTACTTTATCGGCTAAACCCGCTGCTTCAATCTCGCGTTGAAACGCAAATACAGAATCAGCCAATAATTTAAGCAACCCTTCATGCTTTGTAACCTGGCCCGAATGAGTATCAAATCCATCGAGCATTGTTAAATAAACAGGCGTCTCCAATCCTCCAAGAATTAAATTTGCAACAATTTTTAATTGGGTACCAAGCGTTCCCAAATTGCTGGTTGGATAAGTTTGCCTAGTAATTCCTTTATCAGCTTTTTCTTTAATAACTGTTGCGTACTGAATTGACAAAGCCGCAACTTCCTTTAAAAATTTTAATTCGTCACCTGCAAGTGTTGCAGGCGGCGGGTCAGTATCAGCTTTCATTCCACTTACTAATTGATAAAACGAATTCGGATCACCAAATCCAACTGCAACACCACCGACATTACTATCAAATAATCCTGATGGTACAGAACTTAACTGAATAGCCATAGGATGAACAGGAGGAACCGCAGGAAATGCTGGAAAGGCTTTAAGTAAATATCTTGATGCCCATCCATCGTATAAAATTTGATTTGAGTCAGAAGCTGATAACCAGATATCTGTTGCACGAAAATGAGAACGGTTTGGACTTGCATACCCGGCATTTTGAATCAGTGCAACTTTTCCTTCTGTGAACAATGTTTCAAAGGATTTCAATGAAGGATGTAGCGCAGTATTCGTTGTAAGCTTGATTAAATTTGATTCTGCAACTTTAATGTTTGGTCTGTATGATGAATATAACGAATACTGGTCGTATGGAATTACTGTGTTAATTCCATCATTGCCACCTTTTAATTGTATTAATACTAAAATTTTTCCGTTTGCAGAAGTGATATTTAAGAATGATTTTGCAAATGCTTTAATCGGCATTCCATTTAGAGCAAGCGATATTGTACCGGCACCAGTCAACATTCCAACATTTTTTAGAAAATCTCTTCTTTTCATTGATGATCTCCTAATTATGATAATTGAAATTCGGGAAGTCTCATAAGCGCTTTAAAGAATTTATCCAAGCGTGTTGAAGCCCCTGATGAATATGTTGACCAATTTTGAACAACAGTTCCATCAAGCAATGCTGCAAGCAATTCATCTTTTCTTATTTGGCTTAATGGAAATTGAATTAAAACTTTAGTTACATCATCAATGAATTGAACTGCATTTTCCGAACTGGAATACGTTCTTGCATAAGCAAGTGAGTCCACTTTAAAAGTTTTACTGTTAATTTTCATTCCAGTAATAACTAAATCCGACCAATTATTTCTTGAAGGGAAATAATTTGTATTTATCCATTTCCTCTGCCCTTCCCAGCCCCTTACATCCGGAGGATTAAACACTTCCTGTTCAAGATCTCTTGATTTAGATCTTATTGTATTTAATAAGTCATTATCATATGTCATGTTAAAAAAGCGGATTAATGAAATTAAAAATTCAACCGGCGATTTTATTTTCGCGCCTCTAATATCAACCGAATGAAAATATTGCGACTTTAACATAACTGAGAGCACAGGTTTCATAACAAAATTATTTGCTCTCATTACTTCTGCAAGTTGTTTAACATAATCCTCGTTGGGATGATAATAAGCAAATTCTTTATACAGTTTTCTGCACAAATATTCTGAAGCTGGAACAGATTTATCCGAAAAAATTAAATTCACTACATCATCCTGATTCCATTTACCAGTTTTTCCAAAAATTGTTTTTGTATTTGCATCCCATCGAGATGTAGTAAAAATTCCTTTTAGATTATTATTATCGACAGTCCAGCCAGTTAAAGCGCGCGCAGCATTTTTAATATCATCTTCTGTGTAATTTCCAATTCCCAAAGTGAAAAGCTCCATCAATTCTCTTCCATAATTTTCATTTGGACTGCTGCCAGTACTTGTATTACCATTTAAATAGATCAGCATTGCAGGATCTATTGTTACTTTTTTTGTTAAATCGATAATATTGCCAAAGGCAAATTGACGGAAAAGGGAATTTGACAAATAATAAAACTGGGGAACCTGCACAGTATTGAATTCAGTGACAAAAAGGTTTGACCAGAACCAAACCATTTTCTCTCGGAAAGAATATCCCTGTGTAAGCATTAAATTTAACCACCACCAGGTAAGTGAGTATCGCCAATTTGTATAATTTGATCCGGTATTATTTGTAGAGTTATTTGCCAGTGTTACCCACTCCTGGCTATTGTATGTAGGTGTTGCAGGCTGCGGCAGATCTTTCAACAAATAATTATCAACAAAATCATCCAATGATTTGGAAAGTGCAAAATCTAAATCTGCTTTCGAATAACCATATAAAGTTCTTGATAATACATGCCGCGCTGCATCCAAATCCCAGACGGCAATTTTTTCCAAATAACTAGATTTATTAATCAAGATTTATCTCCAATTAGATTTTTGACAAAAATATTATGGCAAAAGTTTAATTACTAATACTAAATCTGTTCCTCATTTTAACGAAAACACACTTTGCATGTATAAATTTTAAATACTGGCAGCATAAATTGCATTGAAAAGTAATTTAAACGTACCAAAAGTTTGATGACGATTTTGAACCTTGAAACCATATAGAATTACATGCCCTGTTTTTTGCTTCACATCAATAACGGCGGCTCTCTTAAATAAAAAATCTTCACCCAACAAAAAACCGGATTTAAGCAACCCTGACGTAGGATAACGTGCAATTACAGTTCTATCATAATTTCCAAATGGTATTGAGGTTGCAAAAGCAATATTGTCGCTAAGATAGCCTATAGTTTCCTGGTTCATTCCAAAACCAATTGGATTAGTATTGTCAACATTTATTCTTAATAAAGAACCGGGACAATAAAATTCTTCCGGCTTAATACTTTTAAGTACGTTTGTGATTCTTAATCCAAGATCTTCAATTGCAAAATTGCAGGATTGACCAAGCGTTAAAAGATATCCTCCATCTTTTTCAACAAATGTCTTCAGATTTTCCACACCTTCCTTTTCAATTCCTCCTTCAAATTCAGGGGGTTTGGGTCTGGAAAATCTTGCATTTTCCCCTGACGGTTTTCCTGTTTTGATTAAATCTACGTTTATATCGGGCAGAATTATAACGTCAAATTGATC
>DAIEQP010000222.1 GCA_027347805.1 Ignavibacteria bacterium
CGAAGAAAATCCATCTAATGTATAAACAATTCCTTTGGTCGTAACTGCAACTAAATTTTCATTTGACTTTTTGATTGTGTAGATAGAATTAAGGTTTTTATCTACAGATAACAAACGCAGGAAATTCTTTTCTACTGAATAGAGTTTTAAACTATTTGATTCTTCCATGATTACTTTTCCAGATGAATAATACACCAGATTAGTGCCTTCAGGGAAAGTATGAAAAAACGATATTTGTGATGGTATCGATTCATTCAGCGAATAAATATTTAACTGATTCGATTTGGAAAATAGAATTACGTATGTAGAATCGACAAATAATTTTGAGTATTCAATATTGCCGGGAGTAGAAAATTTAATTTTATCTTTTGGGTTAACCGGATTTCTAAAAATTGTTAATCCGCTGTCGCTGTCTAAAACATACAAAAAACCATTTGCAACTTTCCAGTCAACGGTAAAACCTGATGATAAAAATTCAGGTCCCTTTTGCAGTTTGTTGTTATTAAGTTGAAACTGAACGAATCTTGTATCCAGAAGATTCGCTATATAAAAATTGTCTTTCCAATTTGTAAAAGATGTTACTGGGCTTTCGGTTTTTATTTTATCTGTAATTTTTAAACTGCTATATTTTATTAGTCCATTATCATAATCCGATAAATAAAAATCATTACCGGCAGGATAGATATCAGTTGCACGTCCACCAGTTTTGAATTCCGAAACTTTTTCAGCAGAGTTCTGCTTCTGATCAAAGATGAAAACGTTACTGATATTTTTCTCTATTAACGCCAAAATTATAATGCCAATAACAACAGGAGAAAGAATTAACCATCTTCTGCTCAATATTATAATTAACAAAATTCCGGCTGCCGCTCCCATCCATCCAGTGCGTTTATAAGTTGCCAGTAATGCAATAAGGTTAATTATAAATCCAAGTAAAACAAAAATTCTTTTCTTTAGTGGTAATTTTTCGTGAATCAGAAAAGCGAATAAAAGTACCAGAGAAAAACTCATTAATTCGCTTGATGTAATTGGGTATTGAAATGTTCCTGGTCCTGATTCATAAATTTGATAGAAACTGTTTATATAATATTTATACGCAAGACCAATGTAAACAATCATTGTTGCAAGTGCAGCTCCGAGATAAATCATCACAAATTGTTTTGTCCGGTTAAAATCATGAGCGGCAAATAAGAATACGTAAATTGTTGGGATAAGCAAAAATCTTTTTCTTAGGTTGTCAAGAGAATCTAATTTATCCATAGACAGAATTGTAGAAATAATCTCGGCTGCTATATAAAATAACAGAGCATATTCTAAACCTGTTTTTTGAAATGGATTTTCTTTTGTTATATAATATCTATATAGAATAAGAAGCAGCGGAATGAAATAACCAAATTGATTGAGAAAAATTGTATTGGTTACCGTACATAAAAAAAGTATAGAAAAAATGTAGATTGCTTTATCAACTATCTGAATATGCTTTTGGGATAATTCTGCCATTATTTGCCACTATTTTAAGGTGTGCCAAAATAAAGATTATTGATAAAAGATATTCGATTTTGGGAATCATTATGCAAATAGATTTAGTGCAAGACAATCTGAGAAATCTTTTTGTTAATTTTGAAAAACGAATCTTGCTGTATGAATTAACTGTTTAATAATCACTGCTTTGTCAAAAGTAATTATTGTATATGAAATATGATGTAATTATTGTTGGTGCCGGTATTGTAGGGTTGGCAAGCGGGTTAAAACTTCTCGAACGTTTTCCATCAATAAAAATATTGTTTCTTGAAAAAGAAAATGATATTGCAATGCATCAGACAGGTAACAACAGCGGGGTTATTCACTCCGGAATATATTATAAAACCGGAAGTTTAAAATCTCAGAATTGTATTCACGGCTATAAATTGCTTGTGGATTTTTGTAGACTGCATCATGTTTCATATAATATCTGCGGAAAAATTATTCTCGCAACTGGTGAAAAAGAAATTCCAGCTATGAATAGTATTTATGAACGTGGTGTTCAAAATGGATTGGATGGGCTAAAGATTTTGGATGAGAGCGAACTGAAACAAATTGAACCGCATGCTCATGGCGTATCGGCAATTTGGGTTCCTCAAACAGGAATTATTGATTATAAAATTGTTTCTCAAAAATATCTCGAGGTTTCAAAATCGCTTGGTGCAGAAATTTTGTTTGGAAGAAAGGTTGATGATATTTTAATTAAAGATAATGAATGCAAAGTTGTTGCAGGAAGCGAATCTTATACTTCTAAAGTAGTGGTTACATGTACGGGACTCTTTTCAGACAGAATTGCGAAATTAACCCATCAAAATTTGGATTATCGTTTAATTCCTTTTAGAGGCGAATACTATAAACTTGTGAGCAGCGCTCACCATCTTGTAAAAAATTTAATTTACCCGGTACCCGATCCAGCATTTCCATTTTTGGGAGTTCATTTTACAAGAATGATTAATGATGAAGTTGAATGTGGTCCGAACGCAGTTTTATCATTTAAACGGGAAGGTTATTCTAAATTCAGTATTAATTTATTAGATACATTCGAAACATTTTCCTGGGGAGGATTTCGAAAAATTATCGGCAAATATTGGAAAACCGGGCTGGGAGAATTTTATAGATCGTACAATAAATCTGCATTTGTGAAAGCATTACAGAAACTTGTTCCGGAAATCCAATCGCAGCATCTTGAAAAAGGGGGTGCCGGAGTAAGAGCGCAGGCCTGTATGAAGGATGGAAAACTTCTGGATGATTTTTACATTCTGGAAGATCAAAATATAATTCATGTTTGTAATGCGCCTTCACCGGCGGCAACAGCATCTCTCTCGATAGGAGAGTATATTGCAACAAGGATTTTGAATCAATTGGTTTAATTGAAATCGGAGTTTTATTAAATAATGAGTAAACGTACCGAAAAATTTTTAGTGCTTATTACAGATTTCATAGCAATAAATCTTGCCGGATTATTTTTTTTCTATTTGCGCGTTGAAAGCGGATGGTTTGAGTTAATCATTCAGCCCGATCTGTTTTTACCTTTATTGGCTATTTATTTCTACTGGCTTGTAATTTTTACTTTTGTTGGTATGTACCGAACCTGGTTTGCAATGTCCCGCTTTGATGAGCTTTCTACATTATTCAAGGCATCTTTCGTTGGTATATTTTTACTCTTCACAATTATTCTTTATGATGATTATGCCCGTCATATTGAATCATCAAACAGGTTTTACATCTTTTTCTATTGGGGAATTTTTCTTTCAATAGTTGGAATTGGACGTTTAGCAATTCGAACAATTCAAAGAAAACTTTTAATAATGGGAATTGGCCGGCACAATGGAGTGATAATTGGTTTTAATGATAAAGCCAAGGAAGTTCACACATCTATCCAGAAATACAAAGAATTAGGAATTGATATTGTCGGTTATGTTGCTGCTCATCCTGATGAAAAAGGAAAATCTTACAGGGATGTAAAAGTTCTTGATTCAATTTCAAATCTAGAATCTGTAATCGAAAAAAATAATGTAAAGATGATTATTATTTCGCTTGGAAGAAATGATGAAGATTTGATTACTGAAGTAATTGAACGGTGCGATGGTAAAAATATCGGGATAAAGATGATTCCCGATTTGTATGATATTATAAGCGGGCAGGCAAAAATTTCCCAGCTTTATGCTTTTCCATTGATTGATGTTATGCCTGAACTAATGCCGGAATGGGAAAAAAAATTAAAAAGGATGATGGACATTGTTTTATCGTTTACACTTTTGGTTCTTTCTTCACCTGTTACAATTTTGACAGCAATACTTATTAAGATTGATAGCAAAGGTCCGGTTTTTTATAAACAGGAAAGAATGGGATTAAACGGAAAGATATTTAAAGTAGTCAAATTCAGAACAATGTACACTGATGCGGAAAAACATACAGGTCCAATTTGGTCAACAAAGGATGATCCGAGAATTACTAGAATTGGAAAGTACGCCCGAAAGTTTCGCCTTGATGAAATCCCTCAGGTTTATAATGTTTTAAAAGGAGATATGAGTTTTGTTGGTCCGCGTCCCGAACGTCCATTTTTTGTAGAGAAACTTTCTAAGGAAATTCCTTTATACAAAAGAAGATTGAAAGTTAGACCTGGAATTACAGGATGGGCTCAGGTAAAACATAAATATGATGAGACTATCGAAGATGTAAAAGTAAAACTCCGCTATGATTTATTTTATATTGAGAACATGAGTTTGAGAATGGATTTTAAAATTATCCTGCGTACTTTTTTAGTGGTTTTATTTGGAAAAGGGCATTACGAATGATGAAATGTTTGGTAATTATTCCGACTTATAATGAAATTCATAACATTCAAAAATTGGTTCCAGATTTGTTAAGCAGTTATCCCGGGATTGATGTTTTGATTGTTGATGACAACTCACCTGATGGCACGGCAGATTATGTTAAAACGGTTGGTGAAAAAATTAATCGTGTGAAATTAATTAAGCGGGCCGGCAAAATGGGACTAGGAACTGCATATGTTGAAGGATTTAAATATATGCTTGAACATGACTATGAATGTACGATTCAGATGGATGCCGACTATTCTCACGATCCTAATGATATTGCAAATTTCTTAATCAACATTGAAAATAATGATTTGGTTATCGGCAGCAGATATATTGATGGTGTTCGGGTTATTAACTGGCCAATCAGAAGATTACTTCTGAGCTACGGTGCTAATCTTTATTCGAGAATTATTACCGGAATGCCGATTAAAGATGGAACGGGCGGGTTCAAATGCTGGCGCCGAAAAGTTCTGGAATCAATTAATTTTGATAAAATTCATTCCAATGGTTACTCATTTCAAATCGAAATGAATTATAAAGCATATAAAAAAGGATTCAAGATTTTTGAAATGCCGATTACTTTTATTGACCGCGTACACGGCACATCCAAGATGTCAAAAAAAATTGTTCGAGAAGCGATTACAATGGTTTGGAAACTGCGCTTCAAAAGTATTATCGGCACATTAAACTAATCAAGAAATGATAGACCTCTCAATCATCATTGTAAATTACAACGTTAAAGAATTTATTCTAAACCTTGTCGACTCTGTAAAAAAAGCCGCCGGCAAAATATCGACTGAAATATTCATAGTTGACAATGCCAGTGATGACGGAAGTGTTGAACTTATTTCTTCCAAATTTCCGGATGTCAAATTAATCTGTAACAAAAAAAATGTTGGATTTGGAGTTGCAAATAATCAGGCATTGCAGCAGGCTTCTGGTAAATATTTATTGATGATCAATCCTGATACAATTGTTCGCGAAGATACTTTTGCAAAGATGATTAATTTTTTTGATTCCAATCCCGATGCGGGAATTGCAGGTTGTAAAGTTCTTAATCCTGATGGCACTCTTCAACTTGCATGCAGAAGAAGTTTTCCCGGCCCATGGACTTCCTTCACAAAGGTTATGGGATTAAGCCGGCTTTTTCCTAAAAGCAAATTTTTTGCAAGGTATAATCTTACATATCTCGATGAGAATAAAACATACGAAGTTGATGCGGTAAGCGGCGCATTTATGATGATGCGCAAAGAAGTATATGAAAAAATCGGCGGTTTCGATCCCCAGTTTTTTATGTACGGTGAAGATTTGGATTTATGTTTCAGAACTCAAAAGGCAGGTTACAAAGTTTTTTATTTCCACGAAACAGAAATTATTCATTACAAAGGTGAAAGCACAAAAAGAAGCAGCCTTGATGAAACCACAATCTTTTATAATGCAATGCATCTTTTTGTCAGAAAACATTTTTCAACATCTTTTATTATTGAAACAATTCTTCAAGCGGCAATAATTATAAGAAAACTGATTGCATTTGCAAATGTGTTCAGGCTGGCAATTATGTCAATCATTCTGGATTTTATCTTTTTTTCTGCTTCAATTAAAATAGCTGAAAAAACATATCTAGATTCCCATTCCAGAGGGTTTCCCGATTATGCATTACCATGGGTTTATTTTGTCCCATCGTTAATACAGATTTTAATATCTGCACTTTCAGGGGCTTACAAAAAAAATTCCCTGCAGGTTCTAAAAACAATGCTCTCATTGTTGTATGGATTTCTGTTCCTTGCGGCAGTTACCTATTTCTTTAAACAATATGGATTCAGTCGCGCTGTTGTTCTTATTACATATACTATATCATTCTTTTCATTTTTGACATGGCGAATAATATTAAAAGCTGTTTTCAAAATTGGATTGGATGCCGACACAAGGAAATCAAGGACATTAATTATCGGGAGCGAAAAACTGTCTGAAGAAATTGCTTCCAAGCTAAAATCAAATTCAACTAAACTTCATCAAATTATCGGTCTTATTGGTCTATCAAGAAAAAGTGTCGGCGAAAAGATCGGCAGTTTTCAAATTATCGGTTCAATAGAAAATGTAAAGAAGATTATTGGCGAAGAAAAAATTGATAAGGTAATTATTTCCTCAGAAGATTTATCATTTGATGAAATGTTCAGGATAGTTGCAGATTGCCAGGGAATGAACACTGAATTTTTGATTGCAGGAAAAGGAATGGATTATCTTGTTGGTAAATCCTCTGTAACGGTGCTTGAAGATATTTCACTATTAAAAGTTCAGTATAATATTTCCTCATTTGTTCACCTTGCTACAAAAAGAATATTCGACTTCATGATCGGGTTACTTGTTTTGATATTGCTTTATCCGTTTATATATTTGTTTCAGAAGTTCACTTCCAAATCGGGCGACTTTATACAGTTCATACTTGGTGTTCCTCAAGTATGTATCGGGACAAAAAGTTTTGTCGGCCCGCGCAGTTCATCATTTAGTGATGGACTTTATGTTGGAAAAGTTGGCTTAACCGGTTTCTGGTTTATCGACAGCATCAGTATAGATGATGTTGAAGAATTAAGAAAGCTGGATGTTTTTTATGCAAAAAATCAAAACATCTGGCTCGATCTGGAAATTCTGGGGAAAACTTTTTCAAGAATGTTTTTTAAGATGGAGTAAAAATGGCAAAAAATGTTCTCGATTTCGAAAAACCGATTATCGAGCTTGAAAATAAAATAGAAGAGATGCGCAAACATGAAGCTGCGCTGGATATCTCTAAAGAAATTAAAACGCTTGAAGAAAAAGTTCTTCAGCTTAAGCAAAATATCTATAATAACCTTACAAGATGGCAGCGTGTTCAGCTTGCACGTCATCCCGAAAGACCATATACACTTGATTATATTTATATGATATTCGACAGCTTTATTGAACTTCATGGTGATCGTGGATTTAAGGATGATCATGCAATAGTAGGCGGGCTGGCAAAAATTGATGGTCAGAAAGTAATGATTATCGGCCATCAAAAAGGACGTGATACAAAATCAAATGTTTTTAGAAATTTTGGAATGCCAAATCCTGAAGGTTACCGCAAAGCACTTCGTTTAATGAAACTTGCGGAAAAATTTAATATTCCTGTAATAACAATGCTGGATACACCCGGCGCTTATCCGGGACTTGAAGCTGAAGAGAGAGGACAGGCAGAAGCAATTGCCAGAAATCTTTTGGAGATGAGCCGTCTACGAGTACCTATTATAGTCGTAATTATTGGTGAAGGTGCAAGCGGTGGTGCGCTTGGCATTGGAATCGGTGATAGAATATTGATGCTTCAAAATACATGGTATTCGGTAATTAGTCCTGAATCTTGCTCTAGTATTTTATGGAGAAGCTGGGATTACAAAGAACAGGCAGCCGAAGCTCTTAAACTTACTGCTGAAGATTTACTTGAACAGGGAATTATTGATAGAATTATTCCTGAACCTCTTGGCGGTGCGCATAAAGATCATCATAAAATTGCTGAAACATTAAAATCTGTGATCAAAGATGAACTTGCACCTCTCATGAAATTAAAACCGGATAAACTAGTTGCTCAGCGATTGGAGAAATTTGGTAAGATGGGTGTTTACGAAGAATAATCTGCTTTGAAATAAATATTTAGAGAAATATTTCAACAAATCGATAATCAATGATTACAAACACTACAGAAATTCGTGTGCGTTATGCAGACACTGATAAAATGCAATTTGTTTATAACGGAAAGTATCTTGAATATTTTGAAGTAGGCAGAACAGAATTGTTTCGTTCTCTCGGCTTTCCATATAGATTAATTGAAAGCAATGGTTATCAACTGCCTTTAGTTGAAGCCGGTGTAAAATATTTTATTCCGGCAACATATGATGATCTGCTTTCAATTAAAGCAACTGTAAGAGAACTTTATACTGCAAAACCCAAAGTTGAATATGAAGTTAAAAGGAAGGACACAGGCGAACTTATTGCAGAAGGATTTACTACTCACGTATTTATTAATTCAGAAACAAAAAAAGCAGTTCGCCCTCCAAAAATTTATATAGAGGCGCTTGCCCCTTTTTTCAAGTTAGATAAAGGAAAATCAGAGTAACCTTTTCTGATAAAAATAAATGTTAGATAAGCTGAAAGAACTTTCGAAAGACACTGCAATTTATGGAATCAGTTCCATGCTTGGCCGTTTCTTAAATTTTCTTTTGATTCCTTTCTATACAAATGTTCATTCCATTAGTACTGCAGACTTTGGAATTTTTACAAACATCTACGCTTACATTGTTTTTATAAATGTTTTCTACATTTATGGCGTTGATGCAGCTTATATGAAGTATGCATCTTCTGCAGAAACTGCAGATAGGAAAAAGGTATTTTCAACTTCTTACATAATGATTCTACTTACTACTGTCTTTTTTAGTGTTCTGCTTTATATATTGAAAAATCCTTTCTCATCTTTGATGCAGATACCGGTTTCCCAGCAAAACTTGTTCTATTATCTAATTTTGATAATCGGTTTGGATGCTTTGGGAATGATTCCATATGCAAAGCTTAGGCTTGAGAGAAAGGCGGCCCGATTCAGTTTTATTCGGTTTACAAATATTTTAATAAATCTATTTCTGAATTTCTATCTAGTATTAAAACTTAAAATGGGAATAGAAGCAATATTTATTGCCAACCTTGCGGCTTCATTTGCTTCGTTCATTATGCTCTTGCCTGATGTTTTCAAAGAATTGAGTTGGAAAGTAGATAAACAAATTGCTTATAAAATTTTATTATTCGGCATTCCTTATCTGCCGGCTGCAATAAGTGCGCAGATGGTTAACGTAATTGACAGACCTGTTGTGCTTGCAATGACTAATGAAAGTACTCTCGGAATTTATCAGGCAAATTATAAACTGGGCATATTT
>DAIEQP010000227.1 GCA_027347805.1 Ignavibacteria bacterium
CAGTCAACTGCACCTGATGAAAATCCCGAATGGATTTCAAAGTTAATTATTAAATATGAAAGTGAGCCTGTTGGAAATCCTCCGCAGTCAATCTGGCGTTATGAATATAAAGGAATGACAGTATATTATGTGCCGGCTCAATGCTGTGATCAGTTTAGCTTTTTGTATGATGAAAATGGAAAACTGATTGGATATCCGGACGGAGGATTTTCAGGTGGGGGAGATGGTAAACTAACCGATTTCTTTAAGGAACGGCTGAATGAAAAACTTGTTTGGAAAGACATTCGTAATAGGTGAAAATTTTACAACTAAATCGAATCTTGATAACAAAAAATCCCGAAGACCCGGGATTTTTTTGTGAAACAACTTTTTTCATGAACTTCATGTTATCACAAATTTTCCTTTTTTATTCTTAATCTCTTTTTCTCTTTTCATAGCGTCGGATTTGTTTTCAAAAGTTTCAGAGTAAATAAGTTTAAGAGGTCTTCGGTTCTTTGTAGAAGAAACTAAACCGGAATTGTGTTCATTGAGCCGCTGCTGAATGTCGTGAGTAAAACCAATATATCTTTTATTATCTTTTTCACTTAAGAGGATGTAAACGGAGTACATAAATTTTGCAGGAAGTTGAGGCGCCGGTCGGATTCGCCCCGAAACTCTGTTTCGGGGTTGCAGACCTTCCCCTTAAGGTATCACAAATTTTCCTTTTTTATTCTTAATCTCTTTTTCTCTTTTCATAGCGTCGGATTTGTTTTCAAAAGTTTCAGTGTAAATAAGTTTAAGAGGTCTTCGGTTCTTTGTAGAAGAAACTAAACCGGAATTGTGTTCATGAAGCCGCTGCTGAATGTCGTGAGTAAAACCGATATATCTTTTGTTATCTTTTTCACTTAAGAGGATATAAACGGAGTACATAAATTTTGCAGGAAGTTGAGGCGCCGGTCGGATTCGAACCGACGAATAAAGGTTTTGCAGACCTTCCCCTTAAGCCACTTAGGTACAGCGCCAATAAAAAACAACGAGACAAACTTTGATGTTATGTTCTTACAAATTTTCAATAAGCGCCGGTCGGATTCGCCCCGAAACTCTGTTTCGGGGTTGCAGACCTTCCCCTTAAGCCACTTGGGTACAGCGCCATAAAAACAACAAAATTAGAACACAGAAAAAAAATCCCGATAGTATCGGGACTTGTAGAGCGGGAAACGGGACTCGAACCCGCGACATCAACCTTGGCAAGGTTGCGCTCTACCAACTGAGCTATTCCCGCATTTCAATAAATTTAGAACCAAATTTTTACGCGCCAAATATAATACTGTTGTAAATATCACGCAAATAATTGAGTGAAAAATTACACGCGCGAACCATGCATAAATCCACGGTATGGAATTGATGCTTGAACAGTAATAAATGCAGAATGATCTGTTTGTTCAACGGAAGCCATTAAATCCTTTAAAAATTTTCTTTTAATAATTGCAATAAGAATAGATATTTCACCAGATTTTCCCTCTCCAGGTAAAATTGTTACACCAAATTTTTTATTTCGGAGAATTGTTGCAATCTCTTCTGTTTTATGACGGGAGACAATATTTACCTGAACATATCCAAGCGCAACTTTCTGTTCAAGTGTAATCCCCAATATATTTCAAAGTGAAAAGCCAATTGCATATCCAAGCAGATTGTATAAATTGTCCATATGCTGAACAATATATCTCATAGCGAAAATCCAGATTAATACTTCGAAAAATCCGGCAATTGCAGCCTGGTATTTTCGGGATTGAACAACCATGATTGTTCTGAATGTTCCGATTGTAACATCGCAGATTCTCATGCATGCAATTAAAAGTGCGCCGCCTAAAGTTTCTATCATAATAATTTCTTTAACAATGATTATACTTGCACCACAAATTTAACACTAAAGATAATGTTTGAACAAGAAAGAGAAGAATTAGTTTTAACCCTGCGCAAGAGGGGAATTAAAAGTGAAAAAGTACTAAATGCATTTTTAAAAGTTGAAAGGCACAATTTTGTGCCTGAGATAATGTGGTTTAATGCATATAAAGATGTTGCGCTGCCAATTGGACAGGGCCAGACAATATCCCAGCCATACACGGTTGCATACATGACTGAAGCGCTTGATCCTAAACCAGGACAGAAAATTTTGGAAATCGGAACAGGATCTGGATTTCAGGCTGCGCTGCTTTCTGAAATGGGTGCGCGGGTATTCACAATTGAAAGACAGTTTGATCTATATAATCAGACTCTGAAATTATTTGATAAACTCGGCTACAAAATTGCTGCACGCTGCAGCGATGGAACAATTGGCTGGAGCGAATTTGCTCCTTATGATGGAATTATTGTAACAGCCGGCGGCCCAACAATACCCGAAAATTTGAAAAAACAATTGGCAATTGGAGGTAAGCTCGTTATTCCTGTTGGCGATAAAAATTCTCAAACGATGAACATCTTGACGAAAATTTCTGAATCACAATTTGCTGTAAAAGAGTCTCCTTATTTTGCTTTTGTTCCTCTTATTGGAAAAGAGGGATGGAAAGAAAAGTAGTTGTCATTGTTGGACCCACCTTTTCAGGTAAAACCGAAACTGGAATTTTAGTTGCAGAGAAAATTGGGGGTGAAATAATTTCTGCGGACAGCAGACAAGTTTATAAACATCTTACAATCGGGACGGCAAAACCTGCCATAGAAGAACTTAATAAGGTAAAACACTATTTCATCGATGAACTCGAACCGGATCAGGAATTTAATGCAAGCAAGTTTGAACTTGGAGCATTGGCTAAAATTGAAGAGATATTCTTAAAAGGGAAAATCCCAATTGTTGCAGGGGGATCCGGTTTGTATGTGAAAGCTTTAATAGATGGAATTATGAATACAGTTGAAACTGATTTGGATTACCGCGAAAAATTATATTCTGAAAGAGAAAAATTCGGCGATGAATATTTATATAATGAATTGATGAAAGTTGATCCCAAAAGCGCTCAAAACATGCTGCCGCAAAATTGGAAAAGAGTTGTAAGGTGCCTTGAAGTTTTTCATCTTACAGGCAAACCTATTTGGGAGTGGCAGGAAAATTTTAAGAGAGATGTTGACTTAGAGTTTCTTCAGTTCGGATTGGACTGGCCACGGGAAATTCTTTACAAAAATATTGATGGGCGTGTGGATAAAATGTTAGATGCAGGGTTAATTGATGAAGTCAAGAATGTTCTATCCATGGGATTTTCAAAAGAACTTT
Organism: Ignavibacteria bacterium; assembly: GCA_027347805.1. Lineage (GTDB taxonomy): Bacteria > Bacteroidota > Ignavibacteria > Ignavibacteriales > Melioribacteraceae > Stygiobacter. The sequence goes on from DAIEQP010000227.1 coordinate 3,242, forward strand.
ATTCATTGAATACAGTTGGTTACAAAGAAATTATTTCTTTCCTTAACGGAGAATTAACGCTTGAACATGCAATTGAACTAATCAAGCGTAATACAAGACGATATGCAAAAAAGCAATTAACCTGGTTCCGGAAAGATAAAAGAATTCAGTGGATCGGTATTAATTCGAAAAATGATTTTCAGTCTGCCGCTGAACGAATATTAGCGCACTTCTAAGATTGAAAAGATAAGTGTAAATTTGTAATACATTTTTAAGAAAAGGAGAAAAGATGTTTGAAGAGCAGTTAAAAATTGCTAAAGAATTTTCGCAAAAGGTTAGCAATCTTCGAGGTTATCTTTAAATTAGATGAAAAAGAAAAAGAAATAGAAAGTATCCGCATTCAATCTGAAGCTGCAAATTTTTGGAATGATCAGCGTGCAGCTCAGGCAGTTCTTCAAAAATCTAAATCACTTCAAACATGGGTAGATTCCTGGAACAAATTAAATTCACAGCAGGTAAATCTTGTAGAATTTATTGAGCTAGCTGAAGCTGAACAGGATGAAAATTTATTAGCTGAAATAACTAATGAGCTTTCGAATGTTGAAAAAGCATACAACGATTTTGAATTGAAAAGTATGCTTTCAGGAAAAGACGATAACAATAATTGCATTTTAACTATACATGCTGGTGCCGGTGGAACAGAAGCGCAGGACTGGGCGCAGATGTTAATGAGAATGTATTTACGCTGGGGCGAACAAAACGGGTACAAAATGAATTTAGTTGACTGGCTTGATGGAGACGGAGCCGGAATAAAAAGTGCAACTATAGAAGTTGAAGGGGAGTTCGCATATGGTTATATGAAAGCTGAAAATGGTGTTCACCGCCTTGTTAGAATTTCTCCGTTTGATGCCAATAAAAGAAGACATACTTCTTTCGCTTCTGTATTTGTAATCCCTGAAATTGATGATTCTATCGAAATAGAAATCAACCCGGCAGATTTAAGAATTGATACTTATCGTTCTGGCGGAAAGGGAGGACAGAATGTTAATAAAGTTGAAACTGCTGTTAGAATTACGCACGTGCCGACCGGTGTTGTAGCTGCATGTCAATCTGAACGTTCACAGCTTCAAAATAAAACCAATGCATTCAAAATGCTTAAAGCAAAACTATATCAGATTGAATTGGAAAAACAGCGCGCCGAAGCCAATGAAGTTGAAAAGGGTAAAATGAAAATTGAATGGGGAAGCCAGATTCGCTCTTATGTATTTCATCCATACAATTTGGTAAAAGATCATCGTACAAATTGGGAAACATCGGATACTCAAGGTGTGATGGATGGCGAAATAAATAATTTTATACGAGAGTTCCTTTTGAAATTCTCCAATAACTGAGGTGAATAATGTCATCTATGAAACATTTTCAGGCTGGTGAAATAATTGCCAAAGAAAACGAAAAAGCAAAATGTTTCTATGTTTTAGTTGATGGTTCGATTGGAGTTTACAAAAACAATATTAAGATAAGTCAATTTGAAAAAGCCGGGGAGATTATTGGCGAACTAAGTTTAATACTTAAAAGAACAAGAACAGCAGAAATCCGATCGCTGACAAATTCAACTGTGCTTGAAATTTCCGGTGAGCTTGATGAAATAATCAAAACTTATCCTGATATTTCGAAAAAGCTAATTAAAACTCTAGCTGAGAGGTTAGTTAAAACTACTGAAGAGAAGGTAAAATGAAAACGTTTACAGAATATCATTGGTTTAATACATCCAAGAGGCGAGAGTACGTTAATATAACTCGTGAAGTAGAACAGGCACTTAAAAAAAGCGGTATCAGAGAAGGAATGGTTCTTGTTTCTGCTATGCACATTACGGCCGGTGTTTATGTTAATGATGCTGAGAGCGGATTAATTCAGGATATTGATGACTGGCTTGAAAAATTAGCTCCATTTAAATCGGATTATAGACATCATAGGACAGGCGAAGATAATGGTGATGCGCATTTAAAAAGTCTGCTTGTTCACCATGAAGTAATTATTCCTGTTACAGATGGCCGGTTAGATTTTGGGCCCTGGCAGCAGGTTTATTACGCAGAGTTTGACGGCCAGCGAAGGAAAAGATTAATTATAAAAGTGCTGGGAGAATAAGCAATACTGAATTGCATTTTTAATTCTCTGACTGAAAGATTTTAGGAATGAAGAAGAAGAAAGATTTTTTTGATCGTGTTTATAAAATAGTTGAAAAAATTCCCCGGGGAAAAGTAACCACATATGGGCACATTGCCGAAGCTTGCGGTGTGAAATCGGCTGCAAGAACAGTTGGCTGGGCTTTAAACGGAGCATCTGCAAGTCATCTTCCATGTCATAGGGTTGTTAACAGATTCGGCGCATTAACAGGCAAAATACATTTTGGAGATCCACACTTGATGGAGGATTTGCTTAGATCTGAGGGAATAACTTTTGATAAGGATAATTGTGTGGAAATGAAAAAGCACCTTTGGATTCCGCCAAAAGTGCTTTCAAAAAGGAAATCAAAATTAAAACCTAGTAGCGGTAAACGTTCAAAGTAGAAACTCCGCCTTCAACATTTATATAAATCTTTTTCTTGCTCGAATCGAAATTCTCAGTTAAATAATGTCCGTCACCTTCTTTGTTAAACTTATCGAAATGTTTTGCAACAAGCGCCATATCACTTTGAATCTCACATCCGCTTTCTTTTGGAATCTCGAGTGTTATACTTGCAGCACCCATATGAATGCTTACATTAGTCAGATCATTCTTATTGCCAAGCTTAATCTTTGTATTTGTAGCGCCGGTTTCAACATTAAGGTTTTCTACTTTGAACGCAGAAAGATCGTAATTCGATTTAGAAGCGCCGGTATGAAAATCAAAACTCCAAACCGGTTTTGTGTTAAGTTTTATATCTAACCGATTTCTGAATTTTTCATGAAACAGTTTGAAGTTTTTCTTATGCAATTCAAATGTAAAATCTGCTTTACCGTCAGAAATATCATAGTCGAAATTGTATTCTCCAAGAAGTCCGCCAGATTTTGCATCAACTAAATTTGCTGTAGTATCACTTATTGTAAAAACACCGGCACCTGAATCTATCTGGAGGTGTGCTTCATTCACACCTGGGTCAAATTCTTTAATGTAAGACTGAACATAAGCATCTTTATTATCGAATGAAAAATCACAACTTCCAAATGTATTATAGAAGAAACCAAAAATTAACATTGCGATGAACACGCCAAATACTCCGCTAATTATTGGTCTTGCCACAGCATTTTTGAAAATAACAAGGGCACCCCAGAACACAAATATGAATGGCCAAACATCCCAAATAAAATCGAATGAAGTAACTATAATGTCGTACCTGACAAATAAGAACAATGCACCCAGTGTTAAAAGAAAAAAGCCCCAAAACAATTGTCCGCTCTTCATCTCAATCCTCACTTTTTAACTGAGTTAATTATTAAAGCACCGCCAATCAAAACAAACAAAAACGGAATTATATCACCAAAATCAATTGAGGGAATAAATCGATCAACTAAAAATATTAATCCAATACCAATTAAAATTGCACCTGCAATAAATCTTCCATTTCCTTTTTTAGGAGGGATTGGAGGAATTCCATCAAAGGATGGGGGTGCATTCTCTCCTTCAGGTTTAGGATCAGTATTCAATGTATCTGTGTTAATTCCGTATGCCTGTTCAAATGGTTCTTCAGGAACAACGATCCACAGAATTATATAAAGTAAAACGCCAACTCCATGAAGAACTGTTGCTACAACCATCAATACTCTCACAATTATTGGATCGATATTAAAATATTGAGCAATTCCTCCAGCAACTCCGGCAAGAACACGCTGTCTTCTAGAACGATATAATTTCTCTTTCATAACTGGACCTCTTTGGTTGTTCATACCTTAAGACGTAATAACTAAAAAAAGGTTTTGATAATCTGATTAACTCTTCGTTTGAAAATAATCCACTTCTTACTAATTTTGATTGAATTAAAATAAAGATAAAAATGAAAATTGCATTATGTCAATCAAATCCTATTATTGGTGATGTTGAAGGTAATAAGAAAAAAATTCTTTTAGGGTATGAAAGAGCGATTAAAGACAAAGTCGATCTTGTAGTATTCCCTGAATTGT
>DAIEQP010000258.1 GCA_027347805.1 Ignavibacteria bacterium
CCTTCAGGTCTTTTCCTTACTTTACCTTCAACCGAAATGACAAATTCACTTCTCAATTTTTTTGCAACTTCATGAGTTTCGGAATTGTATGATGGTTCAAATACAACCTGGGTCATACCATATCTGTCGCGAACTTCAATAAAAATTACTCCGCCCAGGTCACGACGAATAGCAACCCAGCCATTAAGAACCACGCTTTCGCCAATATTCGATTCACGTAAATCTCCGCATGTGTGAGATCTTTTGTTAAATTTCATCCTTAAACCATCTCCTTGAACAAATTTAGGCGCAAAGATAAACATTTATGGGTGGTCGTTCAAATCCCCTGTAATTTCAGTTTGATTTCGGCTTTTTAATCATATTAAAAGTTATTTCAATAAAATCATTTTTTTTGTTTGAACACTACCCCCAAATTTTAGTGAATAATAATAAATCCCAGGTGGCCAAGTTTCTGACGCTAAATCAAGTTTTAGTAAATGCGTCCCTCCTGTTTTAATTTCATTTACCGGATTAGCTGCTTCTCTGCCAAGCAGATCATAAATTTTGATTTGCACAAATCCATCGGTAGGTATTGTATACAAAATATTAGTGCTTGGATTAAATGGATTAGGAAAATTTTGAGCGAGTTGAAATTGTGCAGGTATATTCCTTTCGATATTTGACAACGAATTTGGAAATGCTATTTGAGCAAGACTTGCAATAGATAGTTTTGTCATTCTATAATAATATTCCGCATTAAATATTGTCATATCATCTGTAATTTGATGATAGTTCTTGTTAAAATCTTTAAAACTCTCAATCAAACAAATTGCGGAAAAACCATTTGCCCAAAATGATGAATGATCACTTGAAGTAATACCCGGATTTATAATTTGAAGATTAAGACCAATCGAAAGATTCTGGTTCAAATCATAAATTGTTTTTGAAAGTTTTAGTGAGTTGTAATAATCTCTAACATTTATTTCAGCAGTAAAATCTTTATTGCTGTCATACGAAATCATATCAAGATTTATAACAGCAATAATACTATCTTTTCTTTGTGAAGCTCCTTTTGCATAATAATTACTTCCAATCAAACCCTGTTCTTCCAAGTCCCAAAGAGCGTATACAATTGTATATTCAGTTTGATATGTTGAAATAACCCGTGCTGCTTCCAGTACAGCAGCTGTTCCGCTAGCATTGTCATCAACTCCAGGGGCAAATTCATTCGAAGGCATACAATCATAATGTGCACAAATTATCACCTGCTGATTCGGGTATCTATATCCTTTCTGGACTGCATAAATATTTTGGCCATCAGTAGAAAAATCTTGCTGATATGTTTGCAGACCATACTGCTTAAATTTCTTTTTCAGAAACTGTGCAGCCAAGGCATTACCTTCTCTATATCTATGTCTCGAAGAAATTTTTACGGCAGCATCTAAAAATATTTCTTCTTGTCCGGTTAACTGCCGCAAACATTTTAATGTAGAATCTAAACTAACTTTATTTAAAACCGAATTAAGAATTGGTGAATTCTGAGCAGAGCTGTTTGCAAAAATTAAAATGTTAATTAGAAGAAATACACGAAGTATCTGCTTATTCATAATAAATCCAGTTTTCTTCAATAATGAAAATAAATCCAGTATCAATTGAAATACATTTTTGCTGCACCGCAAATAATATAAGTAGGATTTGCATTTAAAAGATTGTTGCCTTATATTTTCAGCCAAAATTAACTAGTTACCTAATTAAATTAGAGATGATATGCTGGACGACTTAGATTTAACCATCTTAAAAAAACTCCAGGAAAATGGAAGAATGAAAAGAAACGAACTGGCAGAAATTGTTGGATTGTCGGTTCCTTCTTTAAGCGATAGAATGCGAAAATTAGAAGAGCATGGTGTTATAAAAGGTTATTATGCGAAATTAGACCGCCACGTATTTCATTATGACATTATGGCTTTTGTTAATGTTATTATGGAATCTTCTAAGAGCTACGAAAAATTTATTGAACAAGTAAAAAAGACTCCCGAGATACTTGAATGCCATTCGATTCTTGGTGAAGGTTCACATGTTCTAAAAGTTGTTGTAAGAGAAACAAAAGAACTCGAACAACTGCTCTCAAAAATCCAATCATGGCCTGGTGTAACAAGAACCGTAACAAGTTTTGTATTATCGACTTTAAAAGAAACAACAAGTTTATACTTACATTCTAAAAAGGAGCAATAAATAATGTCAAAATCTCTTTCCCCTGTTGATAATGTGCTTTCGTACATTAAGACAAATAAGATTCAGTTTGTT
>DAIEQP010000321.1 GCA_027347805.1 Ignavibacteria bacterium
AAATAGTTTGAACCAATTTTCTACCGATGCTCTTTGTGTTGCTGAATCAAGAGAAGCAATCCAAGAAGGTGCTTGCTGGCCCCAAACCATTGCATGTTGTTTGAATTGAAATCCGGCAGGTCTATTTATACTGGTTGCGTAGTTATATAATTTATCAAGGTTTGTCCAGTTATAATTATCTTTTGAATTAGATACTGTTCCCCACTTTCCATCATTGCCTGGGGAAAGTTGATTCCAGTATGAATCAAAATATCGCCAAAAATAATAACTTGATGCAGCCCCAAGAAATTTGGATTGTCCGGTTGCTATAGGCTGAGAAAATATTATTGCGGGTAAAAATCCTAAAACAAATAAAACTTTTACGAAAAATTTAGAATTTTTTGAAAAGCTGAATTTATGCTGAAATTGGGTGAACAATAGAATTAAGTTCATTTTGCACATAGAAATAACCTAATAAATTAACACATAATATAATCGATAAAACCGCGCAGTAATTTAATCTAATTATTGAACCGTTTCAAAGTTCACCCTAAAATTACATTTTATTCTCCTTGAATTCTCCTATTTACTTAAAAATTAGTTGGAAGTGAATGTTGTTATACTTGATGGCTCCAATTTATAAGTAAAGCTACTATTAGTTACTGTTATGTCGGAATCTTTTAGACAATTTTTACTTTTTGATGTCACATATGGAGTTACTTTTGTTACAGTCTTATTTAGCAGCCTGAAAGTTTGAGTTACAGGTTCAGAATTTGAATTTACAGCTATGAATATCATTTTATTAGTAGCCGGATCTTTATAGGCTGTAACTGCAACAGAGGGACCAGAAAGAACATTACTTAATACTCGGTAATAACCAGGTCTTACAAATCGGGAAAATTGAGACATTACATAGCCTTTCTTTGTAACACTGCCCTTTGCCGGACCGTTCGTTCCATCTCCAATAGGACCATAATAACGAACAATGTACCACCAAACATAAGCACTCATATTCACACTCATGCAGCTGTTAATGCTCGTAGCAGTAGCCATAGCAGCATTCCAGGAAGTATCCATGTTTGCACCATTGCCATTAGAATTAATCAAGTACTCAGTCATCCAAAACTCTTTGCCTTTACTTCTAGCAAGAGGATAATCTGCAAGTCCGGAACCGTAAATATGACCACACACTATATCTGTATTAGCACATGCAGTTGGATCGTTCAAGATTGGATCGGAGAATTTGTTGTCGTAATGAAATGATTCCGGCGCCATTCGGAATGCACCCTTTATTGTTCCAGCATAATTTTTTACAAAATTGAAAATTTCATTTGCAGTCCAGCTAGTCCATTGATCTGTTATATCAGGTTCGTTCTGTATTGAAATTCCATAAATATTTATACCATTTCTTTTCATATAAGCAAGGAAAGAGTTAAGATGTTTTGCATAATCTGCGTAACGACTGTAAATAACACGACTAACATTATTAACCTTTTCAACCATATCTGTTGGCGCAAACCATGGTGAAGCAATAACTATAGCTCCCATGCTTAGAGCTTTTTTTGCAGTTGGTAAATATAATCCCCAGCGTGTACTATCATTTTCAACCATTATTCTTAAAATAGTAAAACCCAACTGGCCATCACCTGTTCCAAATGCAGTTTCAATTTCAGAGGTGGTCATATCAGGTCTCCACAAAATAATATTTGATGCACCGAAACCACGAATTATTTGTCTTAGGCTATCTGCATAAATATCAGCCATACCATATATAGTTTGCTTATCAACATTAATATCTATTGTAGTATCTCTTACAATTGAAACATTGTCAATCAATTTAGTGTTGATTGCAGGAGATGTTCTTGAATTATTGGAGACACGAATTTTATATACTCCTTTTGCCAATAGAGTATTTAATTTCGGCAGATTTTCGGTATGAACTGAAAATGATTGTAAAGGGATGTAATTGTTATTTGAAGAATTTCCTAAAACCATTTTCTTGGTGAGAGTTTTGTTTCCGACCTGCAATCGATAAAAATAAACACCGGATGCAAGCTTTGCACCAAAATTATTTCTAGCGTCCCAAAGAATCCCATGTATTCCTGCATTCTGACTGGATATATTAAATTTTCTCACTTCTCTGCCAAGAGCATCAAATATTGTTAATTGAACATCTGTTTGTTTATTTAATTTATATGAAATCGCAGTAGAATTAGAAAATGGATTCGGATAATTCTGTTCCAGACTAAATTCGGATGGAAGCGATTCAGATGAATTAACATCTGTAATCATATTCAACGTATAATTTCCGGAAGCATCCGAATATGTAAAAACCTGATTGGTTGTATCGCTTTTATCTATTAGTTCAATTAATGCTCTTGAAATTGGTGTACCATTGCCTGAAATTTTTCCTTTAAGAGTAATTGTCTGGCTCTGTGCAGATAATTCATTTGAAATGAAAATCATACAAACAAATAAAAAAGAAAGAGCAATAGTTAATTCTAACTGGTGCAAAAATCTTGACATTTTTTCTCCTTTTACTTTATATATTCTCGTACGTGTAAATACTTCTATTAAATGAAATGATTTGTGTTATTGTATTTTATTTCCAATACTTTTTTAAAGTGCCTTTCACTTTTTGCTCTGAATATTAACCTGGGTTTCCTTAAGACCTGATGATTTTGCCATTATTATAATTGAACCAGCAGCTCCTGCTTTTGATTTAACAATAGCGAGCGCCAATCCGTTAAAAGCATTTCGATCGTGTGAAGGAAAAGTCACAAAGTCGGTTGGATCTCCATTGTCTGTAGCAACAATTTCTCCTTTACCTTCAATCTCAAATTTTATTTGGTTTGAAGCAGTTGGGACTGTTAAACCATTTTTATCAACGACCCGAACAGTAATAAATGCCAAATCTTTTCCATCTGCATTGATCAAATTGCAATCCACTTCAGCTTCAATTTTGAATGGTTCCCCGGTAGTTCTAACAATTTCTTCCGCCCATTTTTTTCCATTCTTATATGAAACAACTTTTAATTCACCTGGTTCATATTTAACTTCATCCCATCGTAGACGATATTCGTACTGCCCAAGTTTTTTTATTCCTAGCGATTTATTGTTAAGAAATAATTCAGCTTCATCGCCCGAAGTAAAAACATGAACAGGTGTAATTTGACCGGTTCGATCAGGCCAATTCCAATGAGGCAGTATATGCACCATAGGAAATTCTGGTCGCCAATGCGCCTGATAAAGAAAAAAACGATCTTTCTTAAAGCCAGCTAAATCAATTATTCCCGAATATGAACTGCGGGATTCATAATATGGTGCAGGTTCACCAATATAATCCCATCCAGTCCACACAAACTCACCTGCAACAAACGGATGACTTTCAATTGAACCAAACACTTTATCAGGAGCAGAGCCATAGTCTTCCGCATTAAGTTCATACGAACTTACATGCCGAATCTTTGAATTACCGCCTCTTCCATCACGAATTATATCGCTGTTTTTTTCAGTCACTGGAAATAAATAAATACCTCGGCTGCTGAATGTGTTTGCAGTTTCGGAACTAAGAATAATTTTATCAGGGAATTTTTTGTGAAAATTATCATACTGCGGTGCAGATCTAATACGATTCGTTCCCTCAAACATTGGATCCTGACGAATTCCTTCTCCCTGGTAATTTAGACTTATTATATCTAAAGATGCCGGGAATGGCATATCAGATTTAGCCCAGTTCATAGCACTAGTCGTGGGACGCGTTTGATCTTCTTCCTTTATTATATCATGCAGTCGTTTTGCAATTGCTGCGCCTTCTTTATCAGTATATTGTTCACCAACTTCATTACCACAACTCCAAATTATAACCGATGGACAATTTCTATCTCTGCGTACCATTGCTCGTAAATCCTGTTCATGCCACTCAGGAAAGATTAAATGAAAATCCAATGGATTTTTCTTTCGTTCCCACATATCAAAAGATTCATCTATAACAAGGAAACCCATTTTGTCGGTTAGCTCGAGCAGTTCCGGTGCGGGAGGATTGTGTGAAGTACGAATTGCATTGCATCCCATTTCTCTTAAAATTTCCAGCTGGCGTTCAGCAGCACGAATGTTAAAAGCTGTACCAAGTGCGCCCAGATCATGATGCTGATTTACTCCTTTTATTTTTACTAATTCATCGTTAATAATAATTCCTGCATTAGGATCAAATTTTAGTGAACGAATACCAAAACGAGTTTCGTAAACATCAACAGGAATATTTCCTTGGAGAACTTTGGTAACTGCTACATATCTATTTGGCACCTGTGTTGGTATTGGTCCCCAAAGTTTTGGATTTTTTAATACCGTCATTCCGCTAATTTTAGAGCACTTTCCAGACTGAATGAAAATGTCACCTGATTCAATAGAGGCAACTGCATTACCAATTTTAATTCCAGCTTGATTAATTTCAAAGATTTGAGTTATAGCTTTAACTTCAACATCCTTCTTTGATTCATTATCAATTGTAATTTCTAATTTTATTGAAGCAGATTTTTCCGAGACTTCAGGAGTTGTTATGTAAGTACCCCAATGTGTAACATGAACAGAATTTGTTTTAGTTAACCAAACATTTCGATAAATTCCTCCACCGGGGTACCAGCGCATTGAACTTGGAGGATTATCCAATCGTATAGCAAGTATATTTTCTTTACCCGGTATTACATACGGCGTTAAATCCAATTGCCATGATGAATAACCATATGGCCAGCCGCCAACAAGTTTTCCATTTAACCAAACCATTGCATAAGACATTGCGCCATCAACATCCAGAAAAATTGATTTCCCAATATCAGATTTTGGAATATCTAACTTCTTTCGGTACCAGGCTACACCAGGACTCGGTAGTCGTCCCATACTTCCGCCAACTTCATTATTCCATTCTTTTAAGAATGGCCCTTTAATTGCCCAATCATGGGGGAGATTTATTTTTTCCCAGTTAGCATCATCAAAATTCTTTTGAACAAAAGTAAAATCGCTTCCCGGATTTCCATCGGGACGAGAATAATGCTTCGATAAATCTTTTATAAAATTATTCCCGCTTGGAAGTATCCATGGTTTTAGAATAAGTTTATTTGCTTTCAGCTTTACAGCTTCAGTTGGCTTAGCATCAGCAGGTTTGTCATCCATACTTCCCCTGGTTTCAGGTCTCACATCATAAATGAGATCATCTCCTTTACTCATCCATTCATATTTATAAAAACGCCAGTCATTGTTGATTGAAATACGTTCCCTGGAAAAACTATTTTTTGAAACGATTTTATTCTGCGCAGTTAATAGGTTTGAACTGATTGACATAAACAGTACTGCAAAAGTTAAAATCATCTTTGAAGCATGCATCACAGAATTAGATTTTACAATCATTATTTTACAACCTTATCTTTATTCTAAACATACTGAAGTTTACTTCCAGGATATGGAAATAAATTTTATTCGTAATTGTATAATTCAAATCTTTGTAAAGAATATTCATTTAGTAAAGCTCTAACATGTCTTCCTTGATGGGTTTGATCACCATTCAAATGCCTAATTACTTTCCATTTATTGTTTTCAAACTTTCCTTCATCAACTTTTAATATGCCTACATTTAATTCGGGATGTCTAATGTTTTTAAATGTTAAAACAACTCCAAATCCTATAAAGTAAAATTCATTTTGATTAGTCTGAACGATTAAAGCACCTGTTGTTTCCCATACTTCATTTTTAGCATCTGCGTCGTAACCAAGTGTATTGCTATGCTTTACAGTAAATTCATAATCACCAAACCGAAAAACACTTTCTTTATTCTCTTTATCAAACAGAACTCCTTCAACTTTATTTTGCCCTCTATTTGATATAACTAATGGTGTAATCTGATCAATCATCTTATAAATTTTTCCAAGTGGTTCATTCTCGGGTTCTTTAACAGATTCAATAGAAAATGGTGAGAAGCCGATTGCCTCATAATGTCCAATTGTAAAAGCTGCTTTTGCTGCTACAGTTTTATCAAAAGCATGTTCCGGAATAAATAATGGATTTCCCTGACGTGTAAACAAATCACTCCAATGTTTGATATTAGGGAAATAAAAATCGGGGGAGAGAAAATCAATTGTTGGAGCGCCTGCTTTCCAAATATCCATTATGTGCGGCAGCGGTCCGGCGCTTGGATAGCCCAAACCCGGTTTTGCACCGGGGCGATTCAACGCTGCATTAACATACATCGGTAAAGGAAAAATTTCTTTTCCCGCTTTGGCAACAGCGTCTGTAAATTTTGAAAAATACCAGGCCATAAAAATTTCGTCAGTATGTGTACCCTTTCCAAATATCTCTTCCCATGTTCCTGATTCTTTAAACCCGTTTTTCGCCCAAACCTCTTTGAATTCAGGAACAAGTTTTTCTTTGTTCTTAATTAAATAATGCATCAGTTCAAGAGGAACACTTTCCTGAAATTTTTTATTTGCAAGCGGGTTATAATCTTTTGCACTTGGCAACATTCCAATTTCATTTTCAGGTTGAATCATTATTACTGTATGATTTTTCTGATCAAATGCTTTAATATGTTTCATCAATGCTGCGAATGCTTTTATGTCGGCATTAAGATTTTCTTCACTAAAGGGAGTAAGAATCTCGTGGCTTTTTCCATTATTATCTTTCACCCTAGGGAATCTCTGCTGATCTTTCTTAACCCACGCAGGTGCATGACTCGACATACTATTTTTCCAGGAACCGAACCATAACAAAACAAGTTTTAGATTATTATTTCTTGCTTCTTTTATAAGCTTATCATATAAATCAAATTCGAATTTCCCTTCAACAGGTTCAATCAATTCCCAATAAACAGGTACCAAAACCGTATTCAGGTTCATCATTTTTAATTTCGGCCAGACGGGTTTCATATACTCCAGACTTGTAAAAGATGAATTGCCCAGTTCACCGCCAAGAATTATAAATGGTTTTCCATCTACAATTAAGTTATAAGCATTCCCTTGTTTTACTAAAGAAGGAATTGAAGAATTATTTTTCTGCGCAGATACATCAGTAAATAATGACGATAGTGTAAAGCACACAAGTAACGATAAGATTCGAATTTTCATTTTTCACCCTGCACTTATTTCTAATATTTTCTGTTCAATATTAGTCTAATTTAATTAGCATGACTGCCAATTTTTCATCCAATAATAAAAGATTTTCTAATCGAATTAAAGCCACATCAATAAAGAATATAACCACATCGCGCAGACAAAGAGTGATCAAATATTGATTAATACTTTTCAATTTGGGATTTATCGAAATGAACTTTTATGAAGATGATCAGTAGCAGTGTAATAAAATTATTAAAACACTGCTACTGATTGTAAAATTGTACTATTTAAGCAAAATGAATTTTTTTGTTTCGGTGTAATTATTTACTGTCAATCTGTATAAATACATTCCATTTGAAAGCCCTTCTCCGTTAAATGTAACATTATAAGATCCGGGTTGATGTTCTTGATTTACTAATGTAGCTATTTCTTTTCCCAACAGATTGAAAACTTTTAATGAAACAAATCCGGTGTGTTTAATAGAATAATTAATTTTTGTTGTAGGATTAAACGGATTAGGATAATTCTGGCTTAATGAATATGAGTAAGGTATATTCTTTTCGGATTCAATTGCAGTTGTTTTAATCACAAGTGATGATTTTGCTGAAGTTAAATCTTTAATGGCATTCGATAGACCATCAACTGCAGAAACTCCATAATTGTAATTATTCTTCATTGCTGTTTGTGCAGCGGCAAGAGCATCAGCAAATTTAGTCCATGAATCGGTTGTATATTCATTTTCTTTTAATTTGACCGAAGCTTTTACAAGAGAATCCAATTTGTTATATGCGATTCCAACATTTACAACAGCATAAAATGCAGGCTTGCATTGATTATAACCATCCCATAATGACGCTTTCTTTACAAACGCATCATTATCATTTAATCCGTCTTTTGAAACATTAATTATTTTTCCCCTTCCAGAGAAATAACTTCTTTCCACAAAACATTTAACCAACTGTGCATATTGATTTGCCTGCGATTCAAGTACAGAAGCAGTAAGGTTATCGCTGCTTGGTTTTACATCCAGTTCGGTAATAGCCATTTCATTACAAATGGGGTAAAATTTATCGTAAGTAGCAATCCAGGATGCAGCAGAAGGATTGTTGTATTGATCATGTTCCTGCATTCCAAGACCATCTAAATAACCAGCGTCATAAATCGGTTTGCATAATCTTACAATTCCAGTAGCTTTAGTAGAAGTAGAAGTATTATAATCATTGTAGTAAAGTTTAATCTGCTTTTCATTGTATAATACAGTGTACTTCCGGGTAAATTCAAATGCTTTCATTACATAAGAATTATCGCCGAAAGTTGTATACCATTCACTATCAGTTGTTCTGTCAGAGCCATTATCGTTTACTGCTTCATTTACAACATCAAATGCAGAAAGTAAACCTGGCCAGGATTCATGAATAGTTCTAATAACCTCTTTAATATAATTTTCCAATCTTAATGTCATTCTTTCTTTTGTCAATCTTTCACCACTTGAAGAATAACCTTTTCTAAAAAAACCGGTTCCTGGAGTTTGGCTATGCCATACTAGAGTATGTCCCCTGAATGTAAATCCTTGCCGCTTTGCCCAGTTCAACTGCGCAATTAAGCTACCATTAAACTTAACCAATGGATTCACATCAATAGAATCTTTTGCAACCTGCGTAGCTGCCGAATTATAAGCTGAGGCGTTTCCTGTCATATCAATTGTGTATTGAGGTTTCATGTTGTTACCGGGAGACATGCTATTCATATGAAATTTTATTAAGTAACCTCCCTGAGGTGTATCAATGCCTGACTGTCCCGGAACCTGGGGATCAGAAGCGAATCCTATATTTCGATATGACAAAAGACAACCGATATAAAAATCATTTTTGAATACATTTTTTAAAGCAGGAACATTAGTCTGAATAGTATCGGACTGAGCGTTAATCTTTAAAGATATCAAAACAAAAAACAGAATCATCTGGAAAATTCTTCTATTCATTTTTTGTCTATGTGCATTTAAATTTTTCATGGTAATCCACTTTTTAATTATCGTTAAATTTACTTCTTCTGAGAAATTACTGGGCTTAATTATCGAATTGAATTTGGGTTAATTTAGAGCCAGAAGATTTTTAATAAAAGAACTCTGCATTTCTTATATAATTCTAAACCAGTTGTAATAAAACAGCCTGTCTATTATTCATAAACAGGCTGTCTCAATAATGTTTACAAAACTAATTTTCTTTGAAAATTATTTTACTAACATTAATTTCTTAACGCTTACAAAATCACCAGCAATAAGTTTATAGAAATAAACACCGGATGCTAAGTTAGAAGCGTTGAAAGTAACATTATGTTTGCCAGCACTTAAGTCGCCATTTACTAAATTAGCAACTGTTCTTCCCAATCCATCATAAACAACTAAACTAACTTTTCCAGCTTGAGCAACTGAAAATTCAATATTTGTTGTTGGGTTAAATGGGTTTGGATAGTTCTGGTTCAATGAATATTGAACAGGTACGTTTTCTTCAGCAATACCAACTACCTTTGTAAATTGAGCTGGAATTGTAATTGGTGCACCCATATCAACCATTAAATCAGTAATCTTCAAAGCTCTTGTTGATGGGTTGTTAACATAGAAATTGACAGTGTTGAACTTGGTTACTAAACCCTTTGTATCAGTTATAACACCACCAAAATTATATTTACCATCACTCTTTGAAATCAAGTATCTAACTTCATTATTTCCAGCAGTATTCTTACCTATAGAGAATTTATAAGTATAAATACCTGCAGTACCAATTGCACCAGCAGGCTGCTGTAATGTTTGTGCTAATGTATAGTTTTTATTTCCTGTATCAAGAGGACCATTACCACTTGTAGCTAACCATGGTCTTTCAACTACAGCACCAACTGTTGCCATATCTTTAAGACCCCAAGGCTGCAATGGGTTATTATCTGAGTGTGGGAAGAATACATAACCAGTTTGGCTTGCATCTGTAGAAGCTGCACCTGAATTATAAGTCAATCCAATACCTAATGAGTTATATTGTTCGAAACCACCGCCAACTAATTCCATTTTACCGGAAACTAGAACTGCTTTATCTGTCTTTGGTGAAATTGCATAGCTTAATGCCGCACTTAATTGTGCACCATTTACTGCAGCTGCTGTACCGGAAATGTTATAATTTCCATCCATATCGCCTGTAGTATAAGTCCAACCGCCATTATTTCCATTAATTGCACTGAAGCTAGTTAAGTAATATGGCTGCCATGGTGCATCAGGAACAGTAATTGGATCTGCTAAGTCAACCTTCACATTTGTTACTTTGAATTGTTTGCAAGTAGCATCAACATCATTATTTACACTGAAAGCAACCGCATTGAATTTTGTGGCAATCGGTGTCTTATCGATGCAAGAACCGCCTAACCAATAAGTTGCTTGAACATTTGCAGCATGTTGTTTTTCTAAATACCATCTAATTTCATTCGTTCCATCAGCTAATGGTTGAACTGAAATTGCCCAGTTATAAACACCTGCTGTTGCAACTGCGCGGCTTGGAGCTTGCTGAACAGTTACCAAAGGACCACCTGCATTTGAATATGTGCTATTCCAAGCAGCGTTTGTTACAGTCCAAACAACACCGCTACCACCGGCACCATTAGCTAATTCGCCAACACCAGATCTTGGGGTAAACTGATAAGCTTTAGCATTTGCACCTGCAGTCCAAGCTGCTGTTGGTTTATTCTGATCAGTTAATACTGCACCTTCATCATAAATTAAAGCATAACGTAACCATGTGTATGCATTACCAGCACCGCCACCAACAAATTCCATCTGACCGCTTACAACAATAGCTTTTTTAAGAGTAGGTGTAACATCTTGTCCAAATCCACCACGAATACTTGCCCAAGCTGTAGGAGCTTTATCAGCGCCCATTGCTGCATCACCATCTATTGAATTAGCATCATTCAAGATTGGCCAGTTATTTCCACGTGGTGTTGATCCCCATTGGTTTACATAGATCGGTTGGAATGGAGCATCAGGAATTGTGATTGGATCACCTAATGTAGCTTTAACATTTGCTAAATTAACCTGCTTCAATCCAGGTTCAACATCTTTATTAACACTAAAAGCAATGTAGTTAAAACTAGTTCTGAATGGTGCAGGATCTATTACAGTTCCACCAAACCAATATGTTGTCATTACATTTGCAGCATGTTGTTTTTCGAGATAATATTTTATTTCGAAAGAACCATCAGCAAGTTTTTTTACTGAAATAGCCCAATTATAAACGCCAGCAGTTGCAGTTGCGCGTAAAGGAGCTTCTCTAACAATAGGACCTAATGGACCACCTGCATTAGTATTAGAACTGTTCCAATTATTATTCTTAATTAACCAGAGTGTTCCGCTTGCACCAGTTCCGCCACCAGTACCATTAGCAACATCAGCGGTTCCAACATGAGGCATCCAGCCATATCCGCCTCCATTTGTTCCAGGAGCCCATGCAGCTGTTGTTGTATTTTGATTATTAAGAGTTGGATTATCATCGCCCATTAAAGCATAGCGCAACCAAGTATAAGCACCAGTACCAGAACCACCACCAACAAATTCTAAAGTACCAGTTACTACAACTGCTTTATCTGTAGTTGGAGTAAGTGTAGGGAATGTTCCACGAATACTTGCCCAATCTGTTGGAGCTGCAGCTGCACCCATACTAGCACTACCAGCAGCTGTATTAGCAGTATTTAAAATTGGCCAATTTGTACCGCGAGGAGTGTTACCCCATTGAGTAACTAAGCTTGGATCTGCTCTGCGAGTAACAACAATTTTATCAACCCAAATTGTAGCGCCATCATTAGATGTGCCGCCAAAATGTAACTTTAATTGATTGGTTGGTACATCAGCTTCAGGAACCATTTTGTATGTAAAAGTCTGTGCTGTTGTAGTTACCTGTGGAGTTTCATTTAAACGTTTGGTATAAGGGTCACCAGCAATTTCAAACAAGACATTTATCGATGCATTTTTACTAGCTACGGCCATAAATGAAACAGTATACTCATAACCAGCTTGAAGAGGTAAATCAGCATTACGTTGAACTCTCCAGGTATCTGCACTGCCTTTTGTAATTACAAGTTTATAAGAATTAGCACCGGAAAGTTTTCCAGTATT